>JBAXYW010000037.1:0-16181 GCA_041670605.1 Lentisphaeria bacterium | reverse complement strand
GGAGTGAATTTGTGTTTCGTTACCTCATGACAAAGCTTCTTCCTTCGATGAAAAAAATGTCAGGCGATGATTGCCCCAACGGGGCAATACATATCAGCCCAGGGCAACGCCCTGGGAAAGAAAACCACAAATACAGCGCGTTCTGAAGGAACGCTGCATGAAATGCTTTCTCAAAAGAAGGAAAAGGATGATCCGACTCGTCGAACCGTTACATCATCTTGTAGCCGCCCCCACCCAAAGGAATATCTTTCCAATTGCAGCAATCTTCTGCAGAGTTTTTATTTCTTGATGGCTGACAGAGTGTCTCAGCCAAAAGATGAATCTCCCTTCCCCCCCAAAAAAACCATAAATTACAAACAGTTTCCAAGCCGAAAAAGATGATATAAAATGATAAAACTCGCTATCGCTCTATTGATGACACTTTCCATTTTTGTAGGTTATGCTTTTGAGGTAAAGACGATAGACAATGCGTCTCGCTTTGAAAAAAATGCCGCTGCATTCCTAAAAGTGGAGCTGGGACAGAAACCCGAACTGGAAAATATAACTGCCACTTTGTTAAAAGATCTTGCCATGCACGAAGATACCTGGTCAATCACCGGCACGATGCAGAAACCGGTCCTCATGGCGGGCAACAATGCGCTGATGTATGTCGCCGCGCGATACATAGAGGAAATCTGCGGCTACAAAGCTTTATCGCCGCAGGAAACCATAAAAGTCAATAAGACCTTTCGCCCCCTTTCCGGCAAGCTCGCTTTTTCTATGCGGGATGTTTACACAACCCAGGAAAATGATATCGCACGCTATATGGTGTTTCGAGGATTAAACGGCAATAACTATATACCGCCAGAATATAATGGCAAAAGAAGATTCGGACCTCCTTATAATTGTCATACCTTTGAGATGTATATCCCTGCTTCTAAATATTTTAAGATGCACCCAGAATGGTTCTCCGAAGTCGATGGAAAACGCATCAGTTTAAGCGGTCAAACAAATGGTGCACAACTTTGTCTCAGCAACAGGGAACTCCGCAAAGAAATGATTAAACGTTTGCGTGATTTTGTTGCAGCAGGACGCAAACAGGCGGAGGAAAACGGTTTTGAAGAACCGTACATTTTTGACATTTCACAGAATGACAATCAGTGCTTCTGTCACTGCAAGGACTGCAATGAGTTTGTGACCAAATATGGAAACACCCAGTGCGGATTAAATCTGGATTTTGTCAACGAGATCGCCACCGCCGCTGCAAAAGAATTCCCTAGCATCATGATCAGTACCTTCGCTTATCAATACACGGAAAAAGTCCCCGAAAACATCCGTCCTAGAGACAATGTGCTTGTAGTCCTCTGCGACACTTCCAGTAATGTACTGGTCCCGTTGACCGACAATGATAACACCTATTTTCACGATCTCTTAAAAGATTGGTCCAAGATCGCTAAGAATATCCGCATCTGGGACTACAATATTACGTATGGCTCCTGCAACGAGATGCCTTACAACAGTGAGGACAGCTATCAGGCGGATATGCAATTACTCCATCACTATAAAGTAAATCAAATCTTCACAGAATTCGAAGAACCTGCAATCTCTGACTGCAGGGACTATAAACTTTATCTGAAAACCTCTCTTTTAGCAGATACTGAAGCAGATGTAAACGCTCTAAAAAAAGAATTCACAAGCACTTTTTACGGTCCGGCAGCCAATATTTTCCTGCAGTATCGGGAACGATTGAAAAAATCCCAACAAGCACGAAAAACATATTTGGGGATGTATCCAAGCATCAATTCTTTTACTCATTTGGATCTTTCCACAATCACGGCTGCACAGGAACTGTTTGATCAGGGTGCGACTTTGCTAAAAAACGATCCGTCCCTCCTGAAACGTTGGGATTCCGCACGCCTGAGTCTGGATCGTGCAACGCTGATCCGTTCCCGTAATTTAATGGCAGAATACATGAAAGAGCACGGTTCGCTTGAAGGCTTTCCTTTCAATCGACAGGATATCGGCAACCGGATCCTGCTTGTGGCAGAGCGGGATGCAAAAAGACGCATAAACGAACAGAGTTTGGAAAAGTTTCTGTCCAAAATCCGAGAAGAAGTTTCTCGATTCATGGGCGACATCGATCCCCGCAGTCTTATCACTCCCGCACAGTTCAAAAACGAACCGATATACAATCTCTATGACCATACTATGGATAATGCCTCCTTCTTTCGCAATATTGTTAAACTGGTGGTGGATCCAACATCCGAGACCGGCAAAGTGGCCTGTTTAGCATTCCCAAATGAACATAAGGAGACGGTGTTGGAAAAATATCAGTTTCCTATTCTCTTCGGGATCTATTCCCCCTCCATCAAAAAAACGATCTGGTCAAGAAATCTTCAGCTCGATGAGGTCAAGAGTCCAGACTACCACTGGTACAAACTGGGAGAAACGGTACTCACTGGAGACTGCTATATGTTCTTTTTCTGGTCATGGTATATCCAGGAGGGAATCTCGGATGCCTTTGACATGAACAATCCTAATCAGAAATTCGAAATCTGGATGCGAATGAAATTCACTGGTCCTGCCTATCCGCATGGGGGAAAAAACGAACTCAATGCCATTTGGGTGGAACGGCTCATGCTGGTCAAAATAAAATAATAGACGCAGTAGGATACTTCAAAAAATGTTATTGCCAGAATTCAAAAATTTATGTGCAAGCAGACCGTCGACAGGCAATCTCTTTATCCTGGCATTTCTTTTCCCAATTACTATTCTTCTTAGGACGGATCCCAGCTGAAACTGCCTGTGTACGGCAGGGTGGTTCGGGGAAAATCATTCATTCCGCCCCCCAGGACGCGACTGTTTCTGAATTCTATAGCATGCGGGGACTACAGAATGCCGTGTTTCATATCAGAAGAAGTCTTTGTTAAACAACAAATTATTCTTATCTTTCAACAGCATTTTGTAAAAAACGTCTTATCTTTATAAAATAGAAGCCGATTTGGGCGTATTCAGCCGGCAATTCATGGTTATCCATTGTCATCGTCCTAGTTGAGAGTTTAGTCTAGAGGAGAACCGAACATGAAATCGTATTTTGAACTTAAGCATAGTCCAGGCAATCCGCGCAATTCGGAAGGAAGTTTTGTCGCACTGAAAGACAAACGAATCTTGTTTATTTATACCCGCTATAATGGCGATAGCTGGGCCGATCACGCCAGCGCTGACTTGGCGGCAATTTCTTCCGATGATGATGGTCGCAGCTGGAGCCAACCTAGAATAATTCGTAAAAATGATGCCACTAATATCATGAGCGTTTCCTTGCTGCGTTTACACGATGGACGTATCGCCTGTATGTACTTGCGCAAAAGCGAAATCGGCCCCGGGTGCATGGACTGTCGTCCCTGGATGATTTTTTCGGCTGACGAGGCAGTCACTTGGTCGGAGCCTCAGGAAGTTACCGGTTTACCGCCGACTTATCTGATTATCAACAATGATCGTTTGATTCAGCTAAAAACAGGTCGGCTGATCATACCAGCGGCTTTGCACCGTTATAAGCAGAAAGATTGGGATCATCGGGCCATCGCTCTTTTTTTCCTTTCGGATGATGCTGGAAAAAGTTGGCGGGAAGCTCAGCAATGGGTACTACCGCCAGCCACATTGAGCACTGGCTTTCAGGAACCCGGGGTTTGTGAGTTGTCAGACCAACGGCTTTTGGCCTATTTCCGTAACAGCTCCGGAGCCCAATATCAGGCGTTTTCTGAAGATGCAGGGGAAAGCTGGTCTGAACCGCAACGATCAACTCATTTTCCTTCCCCGACCGCACCACTTTCCATAAAGTCCAATCCGGCCAACGCTGAGCTATTTGCCGTCTGGTGTGACATTGATCCACGCTGGGGCATCGTAGCAGAAGAGGGGAGCTGGGGGCGGACCCCCTTGGTTTTAGCTCGTAGTATTGATAATGGAGCCAGTTGGTATGGACACCGAATGCTGGAAAACAAACCAGATCATGGTTATTGTTACTGTGCCATGCTGTTTAGCGGCAGTTCTCTGCTCTTGGCCTACTGCTGCGGTGGCGGCCTGGAATCCAAAGTTTTGCAGGATTTGCGTATCCGCCGCATTGAACTGTAGAAAACTCAATTGAATGCTGAGAGTAGCCTATTGCTATGACATATTGAAGAGCAAACAGTACTCTCAATTTCCTTAAAAAAATCACGAAAAACTAAGAAAATGGCGGTTAGTATGATGAACAGCAAAGCCCCAAGCAATGATTGGAAACCCTACAGCATTGATGAAAATGATGTGCCTGCCTACACTTTGCCGGATCCTCTTTTGCAAGAGGACGGCAGTCCGGTCAGCACTGCTGCTGAATGGGTCAATATGCAACGCGGCAAAATTTTACAGTTATTGAAAGATGGCGAGTACGGGGAAATCCTGCCGCGACCGGATTCGCTGCGTTTTGAACTTCTTTCGCAGCGGGATGATGCTCTGGATAATACGGCCATCCGGAAAGAAATCCGGATCCATTGCGGCATGGAAAATGGACGCACCATTGCTTTTGATATGCTTTTATATCTGCCGAAAAAGGCGTCCGGCCCGGTGCCGGCTTTTCTGGGTCTGAATTTCAAAGGCAATCATAATACCACGGATGAAGACGACGTGCAATGCACGGGCTATATAAAGCCCGGGGTTCTGGCGGTTGAAACGCGTGCCGACCAAGTCAAGCGCTGGTGTTTCCGGGAAGCCGTCCGTCGTGGATTTGCTTCAGCAACGCTCTGTTATCATGATATCCATCCGGATTTTACGCAGTCGGAACCATACAGTGCCTTCCGGCTGTTTTTCACACCGGAACAGTATCCTGCCATCCAGGATCGCTATTCGGTCATCGGCTGCTGGGCTTGGGGTTTATCGAGAGCACTCGACTGTCTGGAGCATGAACCCATGATCAATCCCTCCAGAATCGCCGTACATGGGCATTCCAGACTGGGTAAAACCTCCCTCTGGGCTGGCGCCATTGAAAAACGCTTTCGGATGGTGATTTCCAACGATTCCGGCTGTGGTGGCGGCGCATTGCACCGCCGTAAATACGGGGAAAATCTGTCTCAGCATTTTGAGGCACACGAAACGGCAGGCATTCCCGCCTGGTTTGTGCGGAAATGCCGAGATTATGTTATGCGGGAAGAAAGGATGCCTTTTGATCAGCATGAACTCCTCGCTCTGATCGCTCCCCGCCCTCTGGCCATTGCTACGGCCACGGAAGACTATAATGCTGATCCCAAAGGCGAATTTCTAGCCGCAAAGGCCGCCTCTGCTGTTTATCAGCTTTTCGGCTCCAAGGGTCTGCAGGCCGACGAAATGCCAGCTCCTGATCGCTATCTCAGCGGTGATGTAAGCTTCCATTACCGAACTGGCAAACACGATCAAACCCCCTTTGACTGGGCGCATTATTTCAGCCTGGGAGAACGTTTTCTAAAATAATATGGACTCGCTTCGGCTTGGGAAGACAGATGACCCGGCCCTGCTCCTTAGGATGACAACAAAAAGATTGAAAAGACCACTTGGCTGAATTTACGGGTATTTTTCATACAACTGGGGTTTTCCTGTTTCGTTTACGTAGGATGAAAATGCTTTTTCGGCTGAGCATCAGCATGACACCAGTCAACACTAAAACGATTGCCAGGACAAACTGCCAACTTGCCTTTTCGCCCAAGAATACAACTGCAATTGCAAAGGTCAACAGCGCCGAAATGTAGCCGCAGGAACTCAACTCACCAGGAGTCACATATTTCATCGCTGTATACCACAAACCGTTGGCCAGGCCGTTCGCCAGTGCACCCAAATAGAATGCGCCAAACCAAACCCGCCATGAGAGACGTAAATCGAAACCGACTGTCCAATGCACCACCGGAATCATCAGTAACGCACCGAGAAAAAACAAAACGCCATTACCGAGCATGCCGCCGTAACGTCGCGAAATCTCGGTGCCGAACACTGTGTAAGCCGCCCAGCAAATGCCGCTCACAAATGCCATCAGATCCCCGATCCATATCTGCATACCAGCAGAAAACAGATCGCTGCCCTTACCGAAAAATGCAAGCACAATACCCACAAACCCGATCAACATCCCCACAATCTTATTACCGGTTATCAATTCCCGACCACAGAAATACGAGATTAACACTGTCGAAATTGGGGAAGCGTTTGCCAGCAACGATGCCCTCGCCGATGTCGTGTATTTTAATGCCCAGAAGACTAGCAATCCTTCCGCCACAATGCCCACTACAGCGAGAAAACATAATTCTTTCCAATGCCAATGGAACATCTCACGGACTGCTGTCCGGTTCGAACGTTTCAGCAGCAACGGAGTGAAAAACACCGCAGCAAAACAAAAGCGCAGAAAAGTGAAATTCAACGGTTCTGCTGCTTTCGCGTCGATGCCGAACAAGACCCGACCGACCGGGTAGAAACTTGCCCAGAATATTGTCGCGATCAGCCCAAAAAACATTCCTTTGCAACGATCGCTCATGCTTCCGTCCACTCAGCTGCAAGTTCGTTTTTGAGAGTGTTCATGACTACTGTGGATTACATATACATTACGCCGGGAATTTATCGCGGGGCTGCAATGTTCTTTTCTGTATACAAAAATTCTTTTACGCTTGCAGCCAGCGGGAAAGATTTTCTTTGACGAAGGCATCATCATTGAGCTGCGGATAAGAACGATATATCCGGTCGATCTCTTCACTCTGTCCGGGCGAAAGCACTTCCTGCGGATTCAGGCACCAGGTTCCCTCCAGCAGTCCCTGCCGGCGCAGCACTTCATGGATACCCGGGATGCAGCCGCGGAACTGGTTTGCAGCATCGAAAAAGGCCGCATTGCAGTCGGTCACCTGAACCGCCAGCGAGAGAAGCTCCGCTGGCACCTGTTCCAAGGCGGCAATTTGCTGAAGCTGTTTCAGGAGCCTAACTGCGGAATGTGTCCAGACACACCAATGTCCGAGCAAGCCGCCCTTGATCCGCACGCATTTTTCGCCGTTTGCAGTCTGCAGGCGATATTTGGTCAGCAGATCGATGACGATATTATCATCATTCCCGGTATAGAGAGTGACCTCATTTTCACGTCCAGCCTCACAGACCGCACGCACCACATCCAGTGTCTGATAGCGGTTGAAAGGCGCCATTTTGATGGCAATCAAATTGTCAATTTCAGCAAATTTCCGCCAAAAAGAATACGGCAGAACCCGTCCGCCGACCGCCGGTTGCAAATAAAATCCAATGAGCGGAATGTGTTCGGCGACCTTGCGACAGTGAGCCAGCATTTCTTCCTCGCTGTCATTACGATAAGCCGACAAGCTGAGTAACCCAGCATGATAGCCTTGCGTTAAAACAAATTCGGCTTCCCGGAGCGCCTGCTCCGTACGTCCGCAAATACCGGAGATTTTGAGAATTTTTTTCCCGCTTTGCTGCGACCAATCATCGATTGCTTCCGCTACCCCACCAAGCACTTTTTCAAAGAGATTGATGCCGGGGTCACGGATTTCAAATTGCGTGGAATGCACGCCGACCGCAATCCCCCCTGCCCCGGCATCGATGTAATAACGAGCCAAAGCCTGCTGACGCCTGGCCTGAAATTCCCGTTTTTCATTCAAAGCCAGAGGCATGGCCGGAATCACCGTACCTTGACGTAACAACGCTAACAATGCTGCAGGAATCTCAGTATAATGCATGATCTTAACTTGGGTTCGATAGGTTGCAATTGTAAAAAAAACTTCAAAAACCTGTTGCCGGGTCAGAATTTTCCGTTATGGACTTCAAAGTGGGTGGGTTTATTCAATGTGCGTCCGCCCTGCTGCAGCCATTCGGCCTGCAGCCGGATGAGCTCGCCCATAGCGATCTGCGGGTAGCCGAAAAGAGAAAATGCCTTTGCCGCATTGCTGAGATAGCCGGTTTCGCCTGGCGTCTGCTGCGTATAGCTGACGTTTTTTTTCATGATCCGCCCCATCGTTTCTGCGGCATATTCCACGGAAGTCGTTTCCGGACCGGTAATGTTCATCATTGCCGCCGGGCTGCTGCAATGTTCCAGGCACTGCAATGCCCAAGCGTTGACATCCCCCTGCCAGATGGCATTGAAATTGCTAACCGAGTTATTAACCGGACGCTCATTACGGATGCTGTCGGCAATATCAAACAACACGCCATAGCGCAGGTCAACAGCATAATTCAAGCGAAACAGCAGAACTGGAGTCCCGTTTTGGGCAGCATAATATTCAAAAATTCTTTCCCTCCCAAGACAGGATTGCGCATATTCCCCAACCGGTTCCGGACGCGTGGCTTCCGTGCATCCTCCCGATGCCGCTGTCGCCAAGGGGTAGACGCACCCTGTTGAAAAAGCCACAATCCGGCTGTTCCGGTAATATTCCGCGACATTTGCGGCCAGCACCGTGTTCATCGCCCAGGTCAAACTTTCCCCGCCACCACTCGTGCCAAACTTGCGTCCGGCCATGAAAATCACATTCCGTGCCGGCGGCAACTGCTGAACGGCCTCGCGGTTCAGTAAATCACAGACTACCGTTTCGATCCCCAAGCTCTGCAGCTTCTCCTTCACTCCGGGTTCACTGAAACGCGAAACCCCATACACCTTCTTCTTAACTCCGGCCAAACGAATCGCTCGCACTGCCATATGCCCCAGGGTACTGCCAATCTTACCGCCAATTCCCAAAATCACCAGGTCTCCATCCAAACGTTTCAGCAGATCAACCACCGCAGGAGATGGCTCCGATAACTGCTTATCCAATGCTTCCTCAGTCCGTATATACATAACTGGCACCTTTTTTTCCATAAAAAAATTGTTTCTTTACCTTTAATAGAACATATTCCACTCTGCTCTATCTGTCAAATCTGAAATTAAAATTTTAACGGCTTGGGAAATATAATACTCAACGGGTCTGCAGAATTTTGCTGGGCAACGTAGCGTTTTCCGGGTTTTGTCACTGATACGCTTCTGCAACGGAGGAATAAATCACATGCCTCCCGAAAAATAATACAAGATTAAGCAATATGTATTATTGACAATGCTAATTTGTTCAGATATGTTTAGTTATGTTATTGAAAATTCATAATGGGTTGACGATATGAATACTGGCCCAAAAACTGAAATGGTGTTGGATTTTTTGCGGGAAAAGATCCGGAATGATGCTTTTCCAGGGGGTCAATTACCCCGGGAAGAGGATCTTTGCGGGATACTTGGGGTATCCCGGGTGACGGTGCGGCGAGCCTTGGCCAATCTGACGGCGTGTCAATTAATCACTCGGCGGCGGCGAGCCGGCACCTTTCTCCGCAAAAAAAAAACGGAAACACAGTCCATCATTGGTTTAATGATGCGAACTCAGGGACATGTATTCAGTGATTTTTACAGCTTTCTCAGTGAGAAGTTGAGCTCCATGGGCTTTGCGACGCAGGTCATCAGTTTTCAGGGCTCCTCGTCTGCTGACAGCTCGGAACGGCTCCGCCAGCAGATTCTGCGCCTGCTCAGCCTGCCTTTGCGCGGCCTGATTGTGGATGGATATGTATTAGGAGAACTGCCTTCTCTGAAGGGATTGCAGAAAGCAGCTCCAGTTTTATGGGATTTTTTCGATGCGCCGCAGCTGATGGAAGCGACGGGGGTCTGGTTTGATTATCAGGAAGCGGCTTATCAGGCCGCCCGCTATCTGATGGCAAACGGCTGCAGGCACCCGCTACTGATATTGCATGGCCTCCCCCTGAAGGTTCGTTTCAATCCAGTCAACTATCAGCGACACCGCGAAAAACAGATAATACAAGGCTTCAACCAAGCTCTGGCGGAACATGACCTGTATGGCAACGACTTCATCCTTGACCCCGGCTTTCATGGCCTCAGCAACTATGATGAATGGATCATCCGCATCATGCGAGACGCCAAACTGCGTCCAGACGGCATCCTGGGAAGCGCCGACTCCCTGCTGTTGCGTCCGATGAAAGAAGCCATGCTCCTGAACCTGAAGATTCCCGATGACATCCTTTTCGTCGGCATCGGTAATACGCCCTGGAGTTCTGTGGATTCCATGCATCCGTTCAGCAGTGTTGATCTGCAGCTGGAAAGCGCTGCGCAAAACATCATTGAACAAGTTCTGCTACCTCCGCCAAAGCGCAAGGATATTTACATCAAACCCAAACTGATCATTCGAAATTAACGGAAGAAATTTTCTGCTTGATCGTCACAAACGAAAGAGATTTTTGTTATGCTGAAACTTTTTACTGTTCTATTGACTGGAATACTCCTTGCCGCTGGCGCAGAAAACATTTCCATGGAATTTACGCAGGATTTTGACGGCTGGGGCAACTGGAAAAGTGAACATTCCATGGTTCAATTTCTGCATGATCCAGCGCTTGGACGAAAAGCCCCAGGCTCTTTGAGCATTCTTCTCATCCCCGGCCATCCGGAAGGAAAATCCGTTTGTTTCACTCGGCATTTTGAGGTTCAGCCTGGTCAGACCTATACTGGACTTGTTTATGTAAAAGCCTCCGGAATTGCTGATCAGGCAAACATCAGCTTTGGCTTCCAAGGGCAAGATGCCAAAAAAAACTTTCTGGGAAGTAGAGTCCAATCCACCCGGATGTCAGGGCGGGACTCGCGTTCCGGTGAATGGAAACGTCTGGTTTACACCATCCGGATACCCGATACCGGCAAATGGCAGCAGGTGGGCTACCTGCTCTGCACCATGGGAATCAATCATACGGACAAAGGGCAAATCTGGTTCGATGATTTCCAGTTCTTCCCCGGCCCATAATTTTTTCATATTTTAATCATCACCGTTGTACAAAAGAGGATGAACCTGCCATGCGAAAAACCCTGCTTTCCCTTCTCCTGATTCTGCTCACCTTGTCCCTTTCCGCAGCCGAATACAAGGAACTCCCACTGGAAGACAAAATTTCGGATCCGGATTTATCATTCGCGGTCACCTTTGACAAGAAGGGAGTCAATGCCGACAAGGCAGTGGGCAATGCGAATTCGACGACGATGGCGGATGCCAGTCTGCTGTTGCGCGGGTTGATTGGTTTTGACAGCGTCGGCGCCTTCAAACCCGAACCCGGCGAAGACCTGAAATTTGATGCGGTCAACAACGCCAATCCCCATGAAGGCACCTTGATGCTCTGGGTCTGTGGTTTGGATTACGATCCCGGCCAGGAACTCACGGAGGGCAAGAAACGCGGCAATATTGCGCTGGCTCATTTATGGTTCCAGCAGGCTGAACGTCATATTGAGTTTCAGTTGTATGAATATGGCGATACCGTTTATTTTGACTGGCGAAACTCTGAGCCACCGCATGGTTGGGGCAGCATCGGACGACTTCAGGTTTCGAGAGTTGGTCTCAAACAGGGACAATGGCATCAAATCGTTACGACTTGGCAAAAAAATCAGATTCATATCTACCTGAATGGCGAAAAGGTCGATTCCGCGACTCTGCCGGCCAAATTTAGTAAAACTTCGGATTTAACCTGTGAAGAGGGCGTTTCCTATATCGGCATCAAGAGTCGTTTTTATGAAGACAAACACGACCGGGCAGTCGGGATTGATGATTTCAAAATTTATTCCAGGGCTCTGTCTGCGCTGGAAATTGCCAATCAATACAAAAAACTGCTCAGCGGTTCTGCGGCAGCTGAAATCAAAGCCTATGACATCCAGTTGAACGGTGTCAATATCGGCTGGGATGACCCCATCGACCGCCTGGAAGCCGAATTCGATTTCTCCGGCCTGAAAGCGGAAAGCAAGAAAGCCCTGCAGGACGGCAAACTGCCCATGCAGTACCAGCTGCTCGATCCTGCCGGAAAAACGGTCGCCTCCGGCAACTGGACTTTCCAGAACATTCAAGAAACCAGGATCCTGAAACCAGTTGACCAAAAAGGCACTTATACGCTGAAAACACAGTTTGGCGGAGAGAACGTCACCGTAAGCGTGGAACGTCCGGACTATTCCTGGGCCGGCAATCAGATCGGCAATGAAGACGAAGTTCCGGAAATCTGGAAAGATTTTGCGGTGAAGGATCGGGATGTCACCCTCTGGAACCGGCGCTATCGTTTTGGCGCTGGGCCGCTTCCGGAAGCCATTGATGCCTATGGCGAAGCTCTACTGCTGGAACCTCCACGTCTGTTGATTGATCAGCAAACCATTCGCTGGCAGGCAGGTTCCACCTCGCGAAACAACTGTAGCGTCACCTTCACGGGTACTGGCCAGGCAGACAACTTCAGCCTGGAATACGCCACCACGGTTGAATATGATGGTTTGATCAAATTCAATTTCAGCATCCAAGGCGAACCGGAAATTCGTTCCATGAAGTTGCTTTGGCGCTGTCGTCCGGAGCTTTGCACCTATCTGATGACGCCGCATGCGCAACTCGAGGGAGGCCCGCAATTCGCTTTCCCCTATCCGGATTCGGATTCCCGTCACCGCCAGCTTTGGTTTGTCAGCGAAGGCAAAGGCGGCTTTGCCTACAGCATGCGCAATGACGCCAACTGGATTTATGATCCGAAAGAGCCAGTCTTTTTTGCTGATCAGACCAGCGGTGCCTGCGAAGTGCGCATGATTACCAGCAACATCAAAATTCCTGCCGACACTCCTTACGAAGCCCTGTTCATCGCCACCCCTACCCGCCCCTTGCCGGAACTCAACCGCATGATCTGCTTCGACGGCGGACGGGGGACCTATGGTTTTTTGAATGCTGGGGGTGACGGCGGCATGACAGGCGTCTTCAATATGGAACCCCATGAAGAGGGATTTGCCCGCAAAGTCGCCACTGCCAAACCATACAGCCTAACTGTCTATGGCGCTGCCGATGCCCTCACCACCCTTGAACCGGAAGCAGTCTACCTGCGAAAATATTGGGAAATTCCCGGCGCTTACAGCTATAAAATGCCGTATCACCGCCCGTTGCCGGATGGCAGTACTGAAAAAGTCCACGGCTTCTCTCTGTCGGCCTGCAATACCGGCATTATCAATGATTTTTACCTGAAGGGCATCAAAAAGATGTTTGAACATCCCTATGGCGACCGCATCTGGCAGATTTATTATGACCTCTGCGGCAACAATCTATGTCGCAATGCTCTGCATGGCTGTCGCTATAATGATAAATTCGGACGTGAAGTAAGTACCTACAGCCTGCTGTCCAAACGCAAATTGGTCGAGCGCACGGTGCGCTATTGTCACGCACACAAACGTACAGTCATGCTGCATGGCCAGCGAGACTATTTTCCGATGCTGCAGGGGCTGGCGGATTACTGGTTCCCAGGGGAACAGCATTCGTCTCTGTTGCGCCGCAATCCTTATGGCTATACCGATGAAATTCCGGATGCGCTCTATCGCAGCGAATACAACCGCAATGTCTTGGGAATTGGCGTAATTCATCTGCCTTCACTGGGGCAGGCCTCCCTCGAAAATTTTCGTGAGCCGGCCTATCCCTACACGGTTGCCATGCTGATGATGCTACAGTTACACGATATTGAGACTGCCATGAGCTGGGCTGCTCGCTTGCCGACGCATAAGCTCTGGAATGCATTGGAAAAATACCAGTTTGAAAAGCCGGACTTGAAAGTGCATTTATACTATCAGCAGAACGAAATCCGCTCCAGCAATCCGGAAGTACGCATCACTTGGTATGAAACACCCGAAAATCACCGGGTTCTGATCCTGGGCAACAAAGATGTCTTTCCCCAGGAAACCACGGTTGACCTGACGCTCATTGAAGGCGGCAGTTTCACGGCTCGGGAAGAATACGAAGGTTTCGATGTCCCCGTTGAAAGCGGCAAATTCAACATCACGATCCCCTCGCGCTCGTTGCGCATCGTGGCTTTCCCGCCGAAAACCTTCTATCCGTATCAGGATGATTTCCATCGTTCCTGGGGCTTCTGGAAGGCTCCGGATTCGGATGCCGAATATCGTCATGAGCGTGATTTTGGACGCACAGATCGTTTCAGCATGCGTTTAGTCAACCGGGAAAAGGGCGGCGTTTTGACCAAGGGCGTTCCTGTTCTTCCCGGCAAACAGTATACTGCCAGCATCTGGTGCAAAAGCCCGGCTGAGGTTAGCGTCTCCATCAGTTTCCAGGGTCAGAAAGATGGAAAATTTCTGGGTCTGACACCACAGAAAACAACGAGTAAAATCCTTGCTGAGCAATGGCAGCAGATTCAACATAGCTTTACGATCCCTGATCAGGGAAAATGGGCCGAATGCAACAACTTGTTGATCACAATCGGAAGCGATCCCCAAAGCAATGTCGCCTTCGATGACTTCCTACTCATTGAACTCGATCCGAAATGAATCCGGGCATCCCGGGATCCGTCTCCGGCGGTCCATAAGCTCGCGCCCATTTTTAGACGCATAACAAAATAATTCTCTTTAATGACAAGGTCAGAATTTCATCCGCCCCCGCCAACAATCAAACTTCAGGAGTAACAACCATGATCATCCAACATCGCCTCCCATCGGACGAAAAAGAAAAGCAGCATACGCATTTCTTTACCCTCATTGAATTGCTCGTCGTAATCGCCATTATTGCCATTCTGGCATCGATGCTGATGCCGGCCTTGAGCAAAGCTCGTGGCAAAGCTCAAGCCACACACTGTACCAGCAATCTCAAGCAGATCGCCCAGGCTTCCATCATGTATGAACTTGAAAATGACGGTTGGGGAACCACTTTGTACGGGCAGAGTAAAACAAGTGTATCATACACCATCATCGAAAATTTCATGGAATCGGGTTTTATTGGCAGATTTGACTTGTACCAGTTCCGCACAACGGATCCCGCATATGGTACTCCGCCGGGTATACTGCGATGCCCAGGGGGCAACCGTCCGCCGGCTACAGTCGACATGAGCATCGACTATGGTACCAATACGCATTTGGCTGGCTATGGGAAATATGCTCCGTGGCGTCGCTATATGGCCTATGGCTCCGTCTCCCTCAGCTATCCAGGAGTCAACTTGTTTCGTCCATGCACCATTCCCAAACCCAACCGTGTAGTCTACTGGGGAGATACTCAACGCGGCTATCCCTATTTCACCATTGCCAGCGCCAACGCCTGGGACTTTAACATGTCTACCAATTTTTACGGCCAAAAAAGTATGCCGGCGCATCAAGGCAAAAGCAATGCTTCTTTTATCGACGGCCATGTCCAGACACTCACCGAAAATACCTACAAACAGAAAATCGCAGCTTACAATTACTACTGGATCGCCGCCACCGGTGTTGATCCGGATTGAGTGCTCCTTCGGACAAAGGACAACTTTCCAGCGCCTGAAATCCCCCCCTCTCTTTGGGCATCTTCAACCCCAAACGCTTTGCCAACTCGCCACTCCGTCTGTTGTCAACCAAAGGAAAACAGCTCATGAACCGGTTTCTTGTTTTACTCTCTCTTTGCTTTTGCGCCCGGATTGTGTGCGATCAGAAATTTATTCAAATTCCTACTGGAGAAAAGTTCAAGGACAAGGATTTGAGCTTCGCAGTTTCTTTTGACAAATCCAGTGTCAACGCCGATTTTGCCAGAGGCAACCCGGAATCCGTTAACATGCGCGACACCAACCTGATGTTGCGTATGAATGTCGGCTTTGACACCCAGCAGGCGTATCAGCCGGTTGAAGGCGAGAGTCTGCGCTATGATGCTATGGGCAATGCCTCGCCACTGGAGGGAACTCTATCTCTCTGGGTTAAAGCCACGGACTACGAACCGGGTTCGCAAACTACCGATGGACAAAAGCGCGGCAATATCGCGCTCGCACATCTCGTCTTCAGCGAAAATTCAGAGTACCGCCCCGACAAAATCCCCTACATCGCCAACTGGGAAAACGCCCCCAAAGGCAAGCGGATGATGGATCTGCGGCTTTATCAGTTTGCTGAAGTCGTCTATTTTGACTGGCGTTCCACAGAACCACCACATACCTACGGAAACGTCGGACGTGTCAATGCTTCCATGAACGGCATCAAACAGGATGAATGGTTCAATATCACCATCACCTGGACGCTCGATACCCAGACCATCTACCTCAACGGAAAACTTGCCCTCAGCGCAACGCTACCCCCAAAATGCCTCAAAAATGCCGATTTCCAGGCCAAATCGGGGTTTATTGGTCTAAAAAGCACATTCTACGAAGACCGGCATCGCTGGGGTACAGTCATCGACGATGCCCGTATTTATTCCAGG
>JBAXYW010000036.1:0-16228 GCA_041670605.1 Lentisphaeria bacterium | reverse complement strand
TCCCCTTATGTGGTTCGTTGCTGTTACAAACAACGGCGTGTCCGCTGTTCTGTGGGCGCTCGCTTGCGAGCGCCGAAGGCGGGCTAAAAGCCCCCGCTGGGGCGACGCAACCTGAAGGCCTGTGCTGTTGTCCAGGTTTTGAGCGTACTCTTCATGATCACGGAAGGATGTAATGCCATTTTTTGTAATTTTCCTTCAAAATAACATTGGTTTAAAGATTGAGCATTTGCCTGTCGCGCCCTCCGGGCGCTGATTTTGGTGGTGCCTCTCACCCCCGGTTTCCTTGCCCTTCGGGCTTCGGTCACCGGGGGTTATGACTGTTCGGCCCTTCGGGCCGTTTAAATCACCGCGGAATCACATCCTGCAATGTTCTTTGTCAAATAATCCCCTGGAGAATGAATCATCTATTGATTGGGTATTATAGTATAAGAATATGACAAAAACTGACCAGACAAGAGATGAGGTAGCGATGCTTCGGGCGAATTTTCATACTCACACATACTTATGTCATCATGCTTCGGGAACGGTTGACGATTATTGCCGGGAAGCCGTAGCGAGCGGGATTTCCATTTTGGGTTTCACGGATCACTGTCCGATACCCGATGGCCGTTGGTCTTCCGTTCGCATGGCGATGTCGGATCTGGATTTATATTTGCAGGCCATCCAGCAAGCTCGCTTGGATTATCCGCAATTGACGATTTTGGCGGCTTTGGAATGTGAATATATTCCGGAATTTGCAGATTTTCAGCGGAAACACTTTTCAGCGGAATATGGCTTTGACTATCTTGCAGGCGCGGCTCATTCCTACTGGTATCAGGGTGAGTTCAAAGGGATTTACGGGCAGGTTCTCGATGCGCCTCAATTGCAGGCTTATGCGGATTACTTGATCGATACTATGCAAAGTGGCTTGTATGCTTTCGTGGCACACCCGGACCTTTTTGCTATGGCGCTCTGGGACTGGAATGCCGCTGCTGAGGCTTGCGCCCATGCCATTTTAAAACAAGCGGCTGCCTGCCGGATGCCGTTGGAAATCAATGCTTATGGCCTGCGGAAACCCAAAAAAGAATACGCGGAAGGCCTGCGCAATATGTATCCAATGCTGGAATTCTGGCGGCTGGCGGCAGAATATGGTATTGAAGTATTGGCGGGGTCGGATGCACACCGCCCGGAAGATGTCTGGGGAAATACGGATGCTTGCGTTGAAATTGCAGATCGTTTCGGCCTGAAAGTCATTAATGACGTTTTTTTGCAACGAATCCAGTCCACCAGGTTGACACAAACACAGATTTGCAAGTCCTGATTTCCGAAGAGACAGGCATTTCATACAGAAATGCCTGTCTTTCCTGCTTTAGTACTGCAGGACAATCATCTGATGACAGATCAATTTATTCAAGGCGACAGTCACTTTGCCATTGCATTGTTCAAAGGCAATTTCCTGTCCCTGGGGTTCGAGTGTGACACGCTTGATTTTGTGCGGCAGGCAGAAAATGAATTTCTGGTCGAAAAGTGGATTGAGTTCTTCAATCACTTCGATTGCTGCCGTTGGGCGAAGCTCCGGAGCAAATGCTTCGCTGGCCAACCCGCGGAGCATCGTGTTGGCATACAGGGCATGTGCGACATAGCGCTTTTTGGCTTTCTGCTCAAGCAGAGAAAGGCGTCCCTGCGAGGGCAATGAGGTATGTACCGGAAGATCCTTGTCGATCAGGGCATAAATTCCCTTAAGAATGAAATCCTTGAGAATTACGGTGCCGTAGAGGGCGTACAGAACAAAGACCGGATGCGCAAAGTACAGAATCTGATCGGTCAAAACACCGGCATCATAACCGGATTCTTCGAGTTTGTTCGGCGTATGTTGATGTGAGCTGAAATGCCGATAATCACGAGTAAAGTATGGCTCGAAGATTTCACCCAGCGATTTGCCGTCGTTGATCTTGATATTCAGTGAGGGGTGGTACATCACGAACGGGGTGTTAACCCCGTCTGGTGCAAATTCCGGGGCTCCCTGAATATAGTTTGGGAACCGTTCCGCTATCCCATTTTGAGAGATCGGCAGGTTGAATGCGAGTTCATCGTTTTCCTTCTTCAGTAGAGAAGTTCCTGATAAGATCAGTTTGCCGCCCTGAGCCAGAAAATGATTGAGACGTTCTCGCAGTACTGCATCCGGTCGCAAGTCGTCGGCCAAAATCAGAACTTTATAGGCTGAGAAGTCGTTGCTGTCATCCAGCCGGTCGAAGGGAATATGGGCTTCCAGTAATAATCGCGAAAGTCCAATTTCACTTTTTAGATTTGTCAGCAGGGGCTTTTGGAAGCCGTGATTGGACAGGATGGCAACATTGGCTGCAGAAGAAACCTGTTGGCACCAAGGTTCTTTTGTTTCAATTTCGGCATATGCTTCTCCAATTAGACGACAGGTGCTTTCGTCGAGCATGCCGGAAGGGTGCAGCTGATCTCCAATGCTGCATTTTGCGCCCTGAGCGAGCATGGCGGCGCATTCGTAGCGCAGGGCATTGGGGTGTTTGAAGCCCCCGAATTCTCCCCAAGTAGTATGAAATTTGCCGGTCATGCCGAGAAAATCGTATTCCAGGGTACGGCAAAATGCAGCGGACAACGGGAAATGATCGTAACCCCAACCGCCAGTGGGCAGCGATTCGAGTTCCAGGTGGCTGAAATAGGGCAGTAAGTCACGATTGCCAGGTTCAAGAAGCCCGCCATTATTATGAAAGACCGGGAAATCCGGACAAACACTGCGGGCGGCCTCAGTCGTTTTTCGGAAATATTTCAGCAGAGTGCGTCGGGCGAAGCGTTTCCGGTCTTCTTCGTTTTTGGGGTCATATCCTTCAGCAGCCATATCTTTCATGCAATATGGGCAGCAACACGGACCTTGCGAAATAATATCAAAAAACATGCCATCGGCATCGGGAAAAAGTCTGGCAGCTTCTTCGATGAGGCGACAGAGATAATCCAAGTAGGGGGAATTGAAGCAGAGTTTTTTGAATCCGGCCTGGAGTGGTGATTGTACCCAAGAGGCCCATTGTCCAAGCGCTGTAATTTCCCGCCATCCGGGTTCCATTTCCGCCACCCGGTTATTGACTCCGGCGGTCAGATAAATGGGCACGTTGACGTTGATCTCATGACAGGCATCGATCTGTGCTCGCAGCAGATCAAAATTCAAACCTGGATGTATGGCACCCACTTTGCTTGGATGATAGCTCCAACCATGGTGACAACAGGAAAAGCAGGTAATCGAGTCGACATGCCCCATTTGCAGGCGTTCTTGCCAGAGTTTTTTGTCAAAAGCCGTACCAATGCCATCAATCATCGGTGAAGTATGAAAATCCAGATGAACCTGGCGAAAACGAAGCTCCCGGTGAGTCCCCATTTGTGATTCCTTTTACTGATTTCTTTTAATTATTTAAGATCGTAGTCAAAGATTAAATACTGTAGTTGCGAGCGGCCTTTTTTCAAGAAGAAATTAAGCGAATACCATAATACAGGCTTCTGTTTTTGTATCGGAGAACGCTGAACTGGGCTGCCATCAATTTCAATTGCTTTTTCTGATCTGGAATAACAACCCGCTAAAGAATAAAATAGCCCCCAAAATCAGCATGGAATCATACAAGCTGAAGGCATCTGCAAAATAACCTGCCATTGGCAGCACAATAATTTTCCCCAGACTTTTTGCCAGGGATAGAATGCTGCCCAGAGTTGCTCTTTTTTCAGAGTCGACCTGTAGATGGAAAAAATTATTGGCAATCGGGCTGCGGATATTTTCAATGATAATAACTAGAAAGAAAAGGATTACGCCGAAATAAGAAATGTATTGGAAGCCAATGATGAGCACCGGAATGACTGCCAATATTGAGATCCAATTAATGGTATTTCTGGTGCCGAAGCGCTGTTCGATGAAATCGGAATACTTCAAGGCAATGACGCTTACTGCCAGGCTGGCAGTGTAAATAAAACCAAAATATTCGACCGGAATGGCAGCATCTGTCATATAAGGCTGAATATATTTTGATAAAGCGGCAAGAACCGCTGAAAATATGCTAATATTCAAGGTAATGCGCAATAGTTCCCGTTTCCGGAAGATATCGTTTACGCTTTCCTTTGCATGTCTGATGCTTTGCTTCAGACCTATTGGCTCTTGTCTCTCCTCTATCTCTTCCCAGGAAAGACTTAGCAGAAAATTGCCAAAGGCCGGGATCGTCGCTATGAAGAAGACCCAGTGAAAGCCAAAATTTGCGGCAATCACACCGCCGATGCTTGCTGCAAATGCCTCTCCAACACGAGCATAAATTTTTTGTTTGCTTTTGACTTCAGTATAGGAAGGATTGTCGGCTTTGTTCTGTACAAGATAATCATAAGTATATGCGGTTTCAGTGCCGGATCGAAAGCTGTTGCCTAACTCCAACATGATTTGGGCTATGACAAACTGCCAGAACGAATGGCTGAAAGCAAAGAGGAGATAGGCAATAACGATGCCAAATTTACTGATGATGATACTTCGTCGTTTCCCCCACAGGTCGGCAATGATGCCGGTTGGAATTTCAATCACAAGGCTGAAAATGCTGCCAATGGTGAAAATCCAGAAGATTTCCTTGAAACTCAATTCCATTGCCTGCAGGAAGACGATAAGAACTGGAGTGAAATACGTCTGATTCTTAAGAAAAGACGTGAGGTAAAATTTTGTGGTTTGTTGCATTTCAGTGTCTTACTCGCGTTTGTTTTCACTCGTGCTCGCTTTGCCGTGGCTCTTGTCGACCGGGTCGAAGAGGGGGCGAAGACATGGAGCACTGAACAAAAAAACAGAACAATCCTCCCATTGAAAATGTATATAATTTAGCAGAAAATACCATTTGTATTCAAATAATATATTTTCTTTTTTAGTTGCCTGATTGAATTTTGCAAAAACGGTAGTATAATTTAAATGTAAACATTTACATTCAAAGGTGAATTTGATGATATCCATACGTGAAATATCGAAGAAGACTGGGGTATCGACTGCGACGGTATCTCGTGCTTTGGATCCACGATATTCGCACAAAGTGCGAGCTTCGACGCGTGCGCGGGTACTTTCTTTTTGTGACGAGAAGAATTACCGCCCCAGTGTTACGGGTCGTTCTTTTGTGACTGGGAAGACCTTCAAGGTCGGGATGATTTTTGGCAGCATTACTACAGATTTGGGGAATCCGCTTTGTGGTCTTTTCATGCGTGGGGTTTGTTCTGTTCTTCAGCAGCACAATTATGCTCCGGTGATTTTGCATGCCACTGAGGAAAGCGGTTTGGAAACCAGTGTGAGTGATTTTCTGCGTTCGAACGTAGCGGATGCTTACATTATCGGTTCCATCATGATCACCGATAAGGTTTACTGTGCCATTCGCAATTGCGGGTGTCCGGTGGTGGCTACTGACAGCGAGCAATTTGATAATTCCCGGATTTCGCTAATCAACCGGCATTCCGTTCCCGCTTATCGTGAAGTCTGGCGGCAGATTCCGGAGCGATGGCGTAATGCGACGGCCTTTGTTGCCAATCAGGCTTCGACTTCGCAGTACAAACTGAATGCCATTTGCGCAGCGGCTCCGACGGCTGAGAAGCCGCCGTTTATTCCGTTGGATTTTCCCTTTACGGAATTTTGTTTTGATCGCCATTCGGCTCGCGTTGCTGCGGAAAAACGGCTTTCAGAGCTGACCCGTTACCGTTTGCTCTGGTGTGGCTCGGATCTTACGGCGTTGGGCATTGCGGATGCGCTTTCCGCTGCTGGTATCGTCCCCGGGCGGGATATCTTTCTGGTTGGGCATGACAATGTCGAAGGAATTGATTCTTTTCGTGGAATTCCTTTTCTTTCCACGATCGATACTCGCTGGGAAGAACGTGGGCGACTTTCCGCACAAGTAGCTTTGGAGCAAATTGAGTCTTGGGCTCCCTGCCGGATTGATCTTCCTTCCATATATATTCCCCGGCAAAGTTTTCCGAATCCTTTGGCTTTTCATGAAATAGATCACAAGCAAACAGGAGGTGAAGAATGAAGAAATGGACGAATTTTCCAATACGAAGTTTTACTCTTATAGAACTCCTTGTCGTTATTGCAATTATCGCGATTTTGGCCTCAATGCTGCTGCCGGCTTTGAGCAAGGCCAGAGAGACTGCCAAAACCATCAAATGTTCCGGCAACCTGAAACAGCTGGCGATGATCAATCTAGAATATGCCAATGACTTCGATGATCTTGCCCCGGCACATCATTATGCATACTATTTCGGAGAAACCAGTGGGAAAGCAGGCTGGGTATATTTTTTACGCGATTATCTGCAATACATTCCTAAGCTCGGGCCGAACAGTGGTACTCCCGCCAGCAATTCACTGTTGTGCTGTCCATCCGGGGCGCCATTGAAAACAATAGTCGATGCCCCGACTCATTATGGAATCAACGCCAAAATGGAAGAAATGAGCAGGGACTTTTTTACCAGCAGCGCATCACGCCGTGGCGATGCGAAGATTTGGAAAATTGTGAGTCAAGCGTATGTCAAGACGATCAGCATTCATCGTCCCGGCACAGTCGCCATGTTCTCCGATTCGGCCACACATTCTTATTCGATTGCGTATCGGACATCAACTACTACAGACGTTTCGGCGTGGCGGCACAACAACGGGGCAAATTATGTCTTTTGGGATGGGCATGTCGAATGGATCAGTTTTTTGAAATTGCCGATTTACGCGCGCTGGGATTATGGTCAGTGGAGTTGGCCTTGGATCTAAAACTTGAGAAGGAATTAAAATGAAAAAAATTGCATTATTCCTGGTCATCCTCAGTGCGCTTATCGCAAATGCCGAAATCAGCATTCAGGAAAAGGTGACCCAACCACGGGACGGCTGCACTCGCAGAAGCTTTTCCATTCTTGGTGGAACCGTCAATTACCAATTCAATTACCAACTTTATACGAATGAAAAAACCGGAGCGCTTACGGTTGGTGATGTCAGCACACGGTCTATTGGGCTGGGGCTGAATTACGGCTGGTATGGCAATGGATTTCTCCGGATCGTCATCAACAAAAAGCCGGTTATGGCTCCGGCAACAACAATCGCTCATGCTGATGATAGCCTCTTATTCACTTGGCCGGAAGCGACCTTAAAACTGCGCTTTCCGGAAAATTCAGACCGGATTTTCGGAGAAGTTGTCGCGACATCGGGAGATCCTCTTGAAATTACGTTTCTTGCCAATCCCGGATTCAAACATAAACGAGCGGATTACGTTCCCTGGATATCCTCCGGCAAAGTCCATCAAAAGCTTTCTGAAGGCATGCCGGTTATCGCCTCGCCCTGGATTATGGCTTACGACGAAGTGGAAAACCCGCGCGGCATTGCAACGCTCGTCTTTGACCCGGAGAAGATACAGAATTACAGTTTTTCCGGAACTGAAAAAAGCTCGATTATTACGATTCAATTCAAGATTAAAGAGTCGCGTTTTCGTTTTTCCTTGCAAGGAATCCCAGGAAATTATCTCGATGCAGAAACCCTATACGAGAATTTTATGAAAAATGGCAACAAATATCTTGAGCAATTGCAACAATTCCAGTTTTAAGGAGAAATACTGATGTCTCGACTCATTTCAGCTTTGTTTGCGGTATTGACTTCAATTCTTGCGGCCTCACCACGCATTGCTGTCTTTGCTGAACCGGGCTTTCCCAATGCCTCGAAACGCGATGCTGGCTTTTATACCGATGTGCTTGGGGGAACCGGGATCATTCTCTCAGAACTCGATAAACTGAAAGATTTTGAGGTGGTGATTTTTCCTCATGGTGGATACTTGCCCTATGCTGCGGACATGGCAGTAGGCGAACTACTGAGCCGGGGCGGGAGTGTGATTGTGACAGGAGATCTCCAGACTCCGTCCCCATCCGGTGGACTTGCGATGCCTGGCCTGCTGGAATATGATAAAACATCAGGAGAATGGGTAGTTTTGCCGAAAGGCGCTGTCTACAATGTGCGTGTGGCTCCTAAATGGTATCCAGAGTTTGATTTGCGCGGTTGGCCTAATTATGCCTCGAGCAATGGCAAATCCTATATGCGGGCATTTAATGAAGTGGTAAAATTGAATCCGATCTTGAAATCCTCCTTGCCGCAGGAGATTCAAGCGCCCTCTGGCAAGGCGCCCGGTCTGTCCCGGCTGGTGCCAAACAGTCAGGCTGGCGACTATGCCTTTGACGTATATATTCCGCTATATCTTTTTGACAAGCCAAGTGGTAACTCATATTCTCCCTTCAAGGACGCTGGAAAGTCTGAGGAAGACCGGGCTGCAGATGCTTATATCTACCGCCGCTTCCGCCCTTTCGCATTCGCTGGGACACTGGTGGTTATGGGGCAAACCGGGCGACAACTTCTCGAATCGGAAGCCGGAGCAGAAACTATTCGCGAGATTGTGCGGTTATCCACCCAAGCGCTCCCGGGGGAACTTGAGCACACATATATCCGGCGCTTTCTGGCTCTCGAAGAAGCCATGGCGGAATTTAACAATGTGAATCAAGCCTTGACCTCAGCACTTGCCCGAGCAGCGACAAAAACCGGGGAACAGGAAAAATATCTTCGTTCCATGAAGCAGAAAATCCGCCAATTTAATCATTTTAATAATGCCTTTGATGCCTTGGCTGTTTTGAAGAATCACCATAAGAAAGTGGCTGAAAAGAAACTTATTGAATTAAGTGATGAACTGAATGCTGAAACTAAAAAAACACAGCTGGAGCTTGCGGAAGTTCTGCCGCGGGCGCCTCTGATTGACCGCGGCGATGCTAAACACCACTACCGCGAATTCGTCTTTACCGCTTTTGGCTTCGGCCCTTGGGGAACGTTTGCAGGAACTCCGCTTTGGAACAAAGTAAAAGAAATCGGCATCACAAATCCGGCTCTGCACGACTCTGACTGGGAATTCTATCGCCAATTAAATCAAAAGTATGGCTTCGGTACCGGATACCGTTTTTGGTATATTGAGCGTGGACACAGTGAGAAGCAGACGGTATCGTCAGCTGTCTTTGATCCGAATACCGGCAGTGTCAAAGCGGTTTCGGCAAATGTTTTCTCGAAAGAAATACCGCAATTTGACCAGGAGCTTATCCCGATTCTACAGGAAGCGGAAGAGAATCCCGGCGTTACGACCATTGTTCATGGAGAAGAGCGGGATTTGCAATGGTCGCTTTGGGGACCATATATGCGGGAGAAATTTCTTGAGTATTTAAAGCAGCGCTATAAAGTGGACATTTCAGCCTTGAACAAGGAGTATATAAGCATATTTTCTTCGTTCGATGAGATCATTCTTCCGCTCAAGCGTCCGGAAACGCAAAGCGAACATGCTCTTTGGGAAGATTGGACTCGTTACCGCGAGATCTACCGGATTAAAGAAGAAATGGAACACCGAGTCGGTTTGGTAAAAAAATATGCTCCATCAACAAAACAATGGCTTTATGGTTCGTACCATATGCAGAGACGCCATCCGGCCAATGGAATCAATTATTATGAACATGGACAATTAGTCAATCCCTCCTCCCTGGAAAGCGGAAGTCAAAGCCCATGGAAAGAGGTGATTGCAAATGACATTACTGCCTTTGGCCGAAAACATGTCAATCCGGAATGGGCGGACTTCTATTTCCCCCCAGGCAGTCATCGCGATTGTATCCATCGCATGCGACAAAGTCTATGGAATGAAGCGAACTGCGGTACCATCGGCTGGTTTCTGTACATGGGGGGGCAGCAGGGTAGCCGCTGGAATGTAGCACCACTGATGACCCCTGGAGGAAATATTCAGCCGGTTGGCTACGAGCTGAGAAGCATAACACGAGACTTCCATGCCGCCCGCCGCCTCTTTCTGGATGGCCAAAGGGCGGAGCCTGAACTGCGTTTCATCTATAGTCCCACGACCCGCCGCCATACTTCTTGGCCGGGTATTGAAGAGGATCGCAGCTTGGACTGTGTGACCGGCTGGAACGAAGCATGCAAACGTCTCCATATCCCTGCTAGAGCAATTGACGAACAACCCATCATGGAAGGAAAACTTTCGCAAGAATGCCGTTTTCTCCTTCTGCCACGAGTGGAATACTTGAATCGAGAGCTTTTTATCCGGCTCCAGGATTTCATGAAAGGTGGCGGCACCCTGGTGGCGACTGCGGATAGCGGACGCTTTGATCAATATGGACACCGTATCGATGTCTTAGCAGAATTAGCCGGCGTACGAGTTTTCCCGTATCAAAGCGGAATGGTGGAAGAATATCAGTTTGAAATTCTGTTTTCCGATGAGACCAAGCCGTTGATCCGCAAAGAGAATTCTATTACTGCGACCAGCACCCAGGTTGGAAAAGGGCGCTTGATTTTGATCGGCAGTGCGCTTGGACAGATTTTCAATGCTACGGGAGCAGAGCTTGAGCAAATCAACTCTTTACTCGCGGAGATTGGCGTCATGCGACCCTTCCGCTGCAATGATCCGAATCTGGTTATCCGCCCCTGGGTTTTAGACGGAGAAGCATTTCTTGCTTGTCATTACCTTTACAAGGCGAACACCAAACGGAAGGATGGCGGTTTCCCCCTTGGCGCACCAGTCCCAATGGTCGAATTCGATCTTGAACTGGCAGGACATTTTGAAATCGAAGACTGGCTACTGGGCGTAAAACTGGAATCGTCCTTCGAGGCAGGAAAGACTAATATCAAAGGATTAATTGAAAATCCTGGCGGTAAGATCTACCGTCTGATCCGGCAGGGTTCCGCTAAAAACGATCGCTCTCTTTCCCCCACGGCAGTCCAGGCGCCTTCCATACCCGTATTGCCAAAACAAAGCTTCCAAATACCCTGTTCCGAACGTTTTTTTGCGGACTGGGGTAAGATCGAACTGGGAGACGCTATCCTGATCTGTGAGTCTGAAAACGAAGGCGCCTGGCAGGGAAAGATCTTCGCCTCGTTGACCCGGGGAAACCAAACTATGCGCCGGGAATGCGGCGCTGGAGATACGGTTAATTTCCGTTTTGTAGATAAAACAATCCGTTTTGAATGCAGTGATGCCTCGGCAGTCATGCCGGTTCATGTAACCGGGCGTTTTTCAGAATTTCCTACCCAGTCGAGCACTGAAGGCTGCCGCTTGTCTATGGAAAAGGGATCCATTTTTATGAGCAATCCCCACCTTTTTGTCCGAATCCTGCCGGATTTCGGCGGGCGCATTGCAGAACTTCGTTCCTCTGAAGATGCACCCAATCAGCTTCTGTTAAGAGAAAGTGAACTGGCCAAGGGCCTCGGCACGATCTATCGTGATTACGGCGGAATCGAATACACTCCTGGCAGATATCAGGGACCAGGATGGGGAATCCAATACGAAACAGAGGTGATTAGCAATACGCCGGAACAAATTTCGATTCGCTTGAAACGCTCTCAGCCTATAAAATTACACAATGGGCCGAAGGTATCCTATGAAATTGTCTACTCACTGAAAAAAGACTCCTCCCTGCTGGAAGCTGCCGTACGAATGTACAATGAAGATTCTGCCATGTCTCAATTGCGCCTGACGACGCACCCTCTTTTCCGAATCGGTGGCGACTGCAACTACGGAGATACTTTTTACTGGATGGGTGAAAAAGGGTTAGAAGTCGGAGTCTACAAACCAGGAAGAAACGAGTATGTGACTAATCGTGGCGACTGGTACGCTTATGTGGATGCACGGGCAGCCGAAGGCGTGCTGCAAACCTTCTCTGCAGCGGTGGTGCCTCGGCTCTATGCATGGACCGGAAACGATTCTTATAATGTAGAACTCCCTTTCGCTCCTGTGGAAACTCCACTGGGGCAATTCGCAGAATTTTCCTTCGGAATTGGTGTGCTGACGGGCTTCAATACCTTGAACGGCTATGCGGATGGTCTGCTGGCTGAACTGAATGCAGGAGCTCGGGAATTGACGTTCAGAATGGGAGCAACTTCAAGGCGCCAGGTCTCTGTGCAGTGCCGAATCTTTCGCAACAACGAGACGATCAAAGAATTTGCGCCGGAAATGATTCCTCTGATTCCGGGCGTTGCAGCAACACGTCATTTTCCTTGGGATTCGAGCACTCTCCCGGATGGACTCTACGTCTTTGAAGTCTCCAGCGGAGAAGTGAAGTTCCGGCGCGATATCCCAATCGATCGAGCCTCCGAACATGCCAAGGAAAAAGATCGCACAGCTCGCATGCAGCAATGGCAAAAATTACAGCAGGAATATCGGCAAAATCCTTCGCCGGAACTGCGGGCGAAAATCTTTCGAATGGCGAATGAATAAGCGAATTTCGTGAACGGTCATGGCTGCGTTGCAAAGTACTTGAGACTTTTTCATGATCTCCGGATTTCACAAAAAGGACTCTTGCTGCCGTCTTTTGCACCGCAATCAACGCCGGGAGTGGGGCGGGGGGAGGTTTGGACTGCGCTCTGCCGCGCTGGAGCATTCTCTTCTTTCATTTGTCCTGTTTTTTCGGCATTGTCCCGTTTGCCTATTCCGCGATATCCTCATTCCAGAGCAACGGATTTGCGGCAATGAATGTTTTCATCATTTCGATCAAAATAGGATCATTGATAATGCTGACATTGATGCCGCGCGAGCGCAGAAATTCCGGTTCTCCGGGGAAATTGACATTTTCGCCGATGACGACCCGCGGGATTTTGTAAAGGGCAATGGCTCCGGAACACATGATGCATGGAGAAAGGGTTGTGTATAATATGCATTGCCGGTAAAATGATGCAGGATGCCTTCCGGCGTTGGAGAGAGTATCGATTTCGCCGTGCAGCACTGGGTTGCCCATTTGCATGCGCCGGTTGTGCCCGCGGGCAACAATTTTATCGTTGTAAACGAGCACTCCGCCGATGGGAATGCCTCCTTCCTTCAAGCCCTGAAGAGCCTCTTCATATGCTGCCTGTAGAAAACAATCCATTTTTCATGCCCCCCATCCTGTTTGGAAAACATCTTCCGGTGCAGTTTGCACCGGATCCCTGGTCAACGGCATTTTCCCGGCTTTGACTTTGACCGAAAATTCATGCAAAACAAAAAACAACCAATGAATCAGATTTGAATATACAGGTGTTTGGGCAAAAAAAACCTCAAATGGTACTATTTAGAGGTTTTTCTACTTAAAATGGCGGAGAAGAGGGGAACTTCCAAGCTTGCCGATTCCTGCTTGTAAATCACTCGTTTTAAGGGGATTTCGTCTTGTTTGCCTAATTTTTTCGGGAGAATTTCAAGCCACTCAAATGCCAAAGAAACGACCTCAAATGGCAAGGAATGGCAAACGCTTGTAACGCCCGTTTCTGTCCTTACTGTAAAGTCGGAGTGACCAAAATTCAACTCCGGTTTTTGATGGAACGGATATTGATCGCGCTCAGTTTCTCAATGATCCCCCATGCCCGGTTGTATTCTTTGACCGCTTGAGCGAAGTCCGCTTCTTCTTTCTGTTTGACGTAGGTTAGTCTGTGTCTTTTGTTTCCGATCGAACGTGAAAGGCAAAGAAAAGGATGCAACTTGCCCGCTGTCGCACAGAGATAATTCCCCCGGCGACATTTCATTTCCTGGTAAAAAAGGGCACCATTTTTTGCGGCCTGTTTTTCTGGTTTTATTCGAAGTATGGTGCGATACGGATGCCGTCAATCAGCAGTGATTCCGCCTGGATGGCATTGGTGCCCGGGCCACATCCGGATCCGATCTGATCGGCGACTGAGATAGCAGCCGGTTCCGCACCCTGATATTGGAAGAGGATTTCATAATTATTCCAGCAGAGTGTATTTGTTTTTTCGCTGCTGGTATAATCGAACATGGGTCGCAGCAGGACATCATCAATACGGCAATTTTCGAGTGTGAAGTCGACGGCATAGCGTTCTAGGCGGGATTCTTTCCGGATTGCAGTCACCTGAGCGGTCAATGCATAGCGTTTACCCGGGTGGAGGTTTTTCAGGGTCTGCCGGATTCGGTTGGGTTTATCCGGATTCCGTTTCATGAGTAGCATTGCTTCGGGCGCTTTGGGATAATAACCCGGTTTGAATCCCATTTCCGGCCATTGTGTGCGGGTTACGATGTCGATACTGCCGGGCTGTGCGGGGCTGATTTCCCAGGAGGCTAGGGCGTCAGTCCATTCCGGATTGGCAAGAATTCCCGGTTCAATCTGGAATCCATAGCGGTCGGAAAGCAGGCTTTTTTCACCCTGCAGGCAATAGTGTCTGATCAATTCTGTCAGCCAGCGCAGATTTTCCGGCTTTGTGGTTGGGCTTCCCCAGAAGGTGATTCCGGCGATGCCGTTGAACTGCGGGTCATTGGCCATCAGGTGGAATTGCCGGTCAAGAAAGGCCTTGAAATCGACTGCCGCATTGCGTTCAGAAAATTCCATAGTGGAAGGTGCGATCATCATATGGTGCATAATATCAGGATCGGCCTGCAGAAATTCTGTGATTCTGCGTGCCAGGCGGTTGTTGATTTCGTCCTGCCAATTACGGGAGAAGCTGTAGGCTTCCCAGACGATGCGTCCGGAACATTCTTTGACTGTATTAAGCAGCGGTGTGACATCGCGTCCATGACAGCGCCATGGCAGGCCCAGCCAAGGATAAATACGGGAACCCCTGCTGCGCAATTCTTTTCCCAGGTGCCCGACGACGGCCAGGGTAGCAGTGTCAAAACCCACGCCGGGGTGCGTGTAGCCGAACTCTGCACTGTTCGGGGATCCTTCCGGCACAGGAATAATGAATTCGTCAAGAATAATTCCGCTGTTGGGATGGCGTTGCAGGCGTCCTTGCCAGTCCTCTTCGTACTCTTTACTGGTTTTCCCGGAGAGCAGGGCGCCTTCGCAGATGGTTTTGCGTCCTTCGGCCCGCCATTGGTCGATTTCCGGGGTTTCGAAAAAGGTCATCACCATATTGAAATTGTCGAGAATATGTTTACGCAGCCAGGGCCAGTTGTACAGGAACATGGCATCGCGGCCATTGGCGGACTTGGTAGAAAGGTCGTAAGGGACGGTATCAGGGCGATCACAAGCGCCGACGAATTTGTAGAAAAGCAGAGCCGGTACCTGGCGCACCTGAAATGAAGTGCCCGGGACATCCTTCAGCAGAAACTTTCCGGCAGGCAGTTCGACAAAGCCTTTGCCCTGATTCAGGATGAATTTGCTGCCAGCAATTTTTGCTGGGCCGGACTGATCGCTCTCGATCAGCACCCAGCTTTCCCGTTCCAGGGTAAAGGCACCATCAACGACTGCGAGGCCTTTGGTAAAATTATTGTCCGACCGGGCTATGCCTGCGGTCAGCAGGCAGATAAAAAACCAGAAAGCCGTGCGGTATTTTCCGGGGCGGGGAGGAGTTGTCATAATAAAGAATTCCTTTGATTGATGCAAGTTACTGACCAGTCCATCCATTGACCGGGTAATTGGTAATTTTCGCGATAATGGCGTTGCACATGGTTTCCAACGTGCTTTTGGTGCCGGCGCTTTCTGCGGTAACATGTCCATCCAGCCACAGGGTTGTTGCCCGCCCATTGTGAATGGCCGCGGGGAAGCCGACATAATTGGATTTGCTCCAAGCATAACTGGATCCGGTTGTCAGCGAATGGCCTTTGGAAAAATCCCAGTACATTGAGCTGATCACTGTCAGGGTTTGTGAAGGAGAGCGGAAGGCTCCGATTCGTGCTGTTACGCGGCGTGTTATTCCATCAAAGACTCCGGCATCAGGATTTCCGCCGAGGACTCGGTAATTGTATCCATAGCTGACTCCTCCGCCATATCCTGATCCCGGGCCGTAAGTCAGTGCGTTTATAGTCGCGGTTTTCTTATTGTTCACATCCGGCATCATTGTGCAGATTAGGGATTTAGCTGGCAGATACTGGTTGTCTTTATCGGTCAGTAGTTCGCACCAATATCCTTTGTTTACAGCGGAGCCGATATAGGCCTTGTCCATCAATCCCGGTGGGGCGTAATCGTTATGATCCGAAAAATAGTTGATTAAAGCGAGTCCGATTTGTTTGCAATTGGAGTGGCACACTACTTCGCGGCTGGCCTCGCGGGCTTTGTTCAGTGCGGGCAGCAGCATCGAAGCCAGGATGGCAATGATGGCGATGACGACCAGTCAAACTATATTTTTTATATCAATGTTTGAAATGTGTGCTATATTATATTTCAGTTTTTTTAACAACTTTCATGGAGAATTTTTTATGAACGCCTATATTTACGCTCGTCAGTCCAGTGGTGGTGAAGAAAAAAGTTTGTCAAT
>JBAXYW010000035.1:0-16273 GCA_041670605.1 Lentisphaeria bacterium | reverse complement strand
GTCTCCGGAAGAATTTTTCTGGCGGCAAAATTATATGCGGTCAGAGCAACACTCATATCCCAAGCCGGGTTTTCCGTCATTAGATAATCCTGTTTTGCATCTCCCTCGACACTGATCATCGGATGCGTCAAAGACAATGGCGTTTTCAACGGGCCGACCTGACTCCACCCCTCGTTGGAATGTTCATCTGGATGTTGTCGTATCAAGATCGAGCCATTGGGAGCGTCCTGCCAAACCATTGTCATCCCGGCACCATGACTGGCACAATCCTCCAGCCACAAAAAACGATTCCAGCCCTTTTCCAGCTTGATCTGCACAAAAAGGGGCGCATATTCATCCAAGCCCAGACGACGTTCTCCACGACATTTGGAGGCAGTATGCACCGGTGTTGGTTCGACGGCCTGTTCAGAAACCAGGACATCGTTCAGATACATTCGATAGGGCAAATCACAAAAACAATACACTCCCTGTTGGCAATCCGTATCAGAATGCAGAAAGGTCTCCGCAACGTAAACTCCCGCTCCATATTGCTTGGTCAACAGGCGAAAATTCACCCATAACGACTGACGAATCTGCCGGCAGCCACCCACAAACGCAATTTTCTTCCAAGTGCAGGTCTCAACAATATCATCTGGATTAGGGGCTGCTTCGAGCAATGCTTTGCTCTCCTCCACATTGGTAATAACCTGAGGACGATACCAGAGCGATTTTGGCGGTGCTTTCTCGTTACGCTCCCGCCCTTTTCCAGTCTCACCACGGCTGAAAGTCGCAATCTCCATGCGTTGCCAATCCTGCGGAAAATGCCGGAAATCCATAATTTCAACCGAAGGTGCCCCAATGCCCTGAATAATTCCAGGTGCGACATAGCAGTCCGGAATCAGGCATTTCCAGTCCTCATCCGTCCACACAAATGGCTGCCCGTCAATCTGCAGTTGAGCCCAAAAACCACCGGGTTTTTTCCGAGAATTGGTCAGTGAGTCATTGGCATTGAAAAGCTGTACGGCGATCTGGTTGTTGCCGACCTGGATCAGGTAATTGATGTCGACACAATAGACATAACTTTTTTCGCTTGGATTGGCGGTCGGGCCAATGGCACAAAGTTGCCCATTGATGTAAAGATGAAAACCGGTACGGGCAGTAATCCACATTTCACTGTTACCGGGCATCTCACTGACACAAAAATCGCGGCGAAAAAACAAATGCGTCTCCTGCCGGGTATCCGGTTCGCGCAACCAGATCCATTGACCAACCAGCGTTTCAGGCAATTTTAACTGATGCATTGTGTCCTCCGTACCAAAATTTATGTCTGCCTTGTCCGTTGGAAAGCACCCTTTCAGGAACACGGAAAATCAAAGTTACGAGCCAATAATGTCACCAGATCAGAACAGATCTTTTCTTCCTCTGGGCCATTGACCGCCAGAATAATTTCATCTCCAGATGCCAGCCCCAAGGACAGCAAGGACAGTATCGATTGCAAAGAAGCACGTTTTCCCTGCTTCGTACTAATTTCAATCGTACCAGAGTAACCTTGCACAGAAGCAACAATCACCCCCGCCGGGCGAACATGAATTCCCCTGGCATTCTGAATTGTTACTTTCCTGCTGACCAAACAACAATCCTCCCATGTACAAAAGTCTAGTGGCAAAGATCAGGCGAAATTAAAAGACATCAAATAGATAATAATCCTTTTTCCGCTCTCTGCAAACTGAATTAGCTATTTTCTTAGCAAAACTCAGAAAAAAAAGACAAAAAAAAGGAGGCAGAAAGAATTCTGCCTCTTTTTCAAGATAATGTCGGGTTGCTTTACTTCTCAACCGGGAGAACTTCTTCTTTTTCCGTCTCTGCGGTTTTTGGAACTGTTGTTTCTACTTTCTCTGCAGCGTTCTTGCTTTCTTCCGCCACAGCAGCGTCGGCAACCTGTTCGGCATTGGTAGCCGGAGCCTCTGCAGTAGCCGGAATAACATCGATTGGTTGAACCATTTCTCCTTCGGCTGCTGGGACATAGGTTTCCGCAACACTCTTTCTACTACGAACTCGCCCTGTCATCGTGGCCAGAAGCAAGGTTGACCCCATGAAAATCGCCGCCAGCCAAATCGTAATTTTCACCAGTACATTGCCCGCCGAGGCACCAAACATGGTTTCCGTGATTCCCCCACTGACGGCTCCTAACCCTCCTCCCCCTTTGTTATTCTGCAGCATGATCACAACAACCATTAAAATACCGGATAAAATCGCCAGGATCGTCAGCAGAACAGTAAAAAAAGTGACCATGTTTTCAGACTCCAGAATATGTTGCCCATACAGTAGCAAACCAAAACCAAAACCAGTCCGCAGACCGGCAAAACAGATAACCAATGAATATAAAGCGGATTCCTTGTTAAGCAAATCGGAAATCACAGAAAACGATGAAACTGTCACGAAACGCCCCTGCCCTGCCTGGGGGTAGGCAAGCGTCCGCAACCGAACCCATTCATCCGCCGATTACGCAGATTATCTGGATTTTTTCAACTTTTATCCGTTTTTGCGCTTATTTTTCGTCGGTTTCCGGATTACCAAAACCATAGTGTTCGATCACATAATCCAGGTCTTTATCCCCCCGTCCGGAAAGATTGATCAAGATGGCTCCCCGCTTCATCTCCTGAGCCAGTTTCATGGCATAGGCTACCGCATGGGCACTTTCCAGAGCCGGAATAATGCCTTCCAGGCGGGAAAGTTTAAAAAAGGCATCAATCGCTTCAGAATCCAAAGCAGTGACGTATTTCACCCGATTCTGATCTTTCAGATAGCAATGTTCCGGACCAACGCCGGGATAATCCAGACCACTGGCACAGGAATAAACCGGCGAGGGTTCGCCTTTTTCATCCTGCAAAAGATAACACTTGAAACCATGAATAATGCCCGGTGTACCATAGGTCATGGTGGCTGCGTGCTCTCCGGTTTTACTGCCTGTTCCAAGAGGTTCAACCCCATATAGCTCCACCGGATCATCCAGAAAGCCCCGGAAAATCCCCATCGCATTGCTGCCACCGCCGACGCAAGCCGTGATCGCTTCCGGTAAATTTCCGGTCAGCTCGAGAAATTGCTCTCGGGCTTCAATTCCGACCACTTCCTGAAAATCCCGAACCAGCATTGGGAAAGGATGCGGGCCAACCACTGAACCAATGCAGTAAATCGTATTCACCGGATCCTTCAAATATTCCATAAAGGCGGAATCCACGGCTTCCTTGAGCGTTCGCAAACCAAAAGAAACCGGAACAACCTTTGCTCCCAGCAGCTTCATGCGAGCCACATTGGGTGCCTGCTTGGCAATATCAACCTCCCCCATGTGAATCTCGCATTCCAAACCAAAATACGCAGCCGCGGTCGCCAAAGCAACCCCATGCTGGCCGGCACCGGTTTCCGCAATCACACGTTTCTTGCCCATGTACTTGGCCAGCAAAGCCTCACCCATGCAATGATTCAGCTTGTGCGCCCCACTGTGATTCAAATCCTCACGCTTCAAATAGATCCGAGCCCCACCAAGAAAATCCGATAAACGACGACAATAACTCACCGGCGTCGGACGTCCCTGAAAATGCTTCCGAATATACCGTAACTCCAAAATGAAATCCGCAGAACGACTGATCCGTTGATACGCTTCCGTGATCTCACGCAAAGGCTCAACCAAACACTCCGGAACATGAACACCACCATAAGGACCATAAAAACCTGAAGCATCCGGATTAACACGATAACTCATACAAATAATCCTCCATCTATTCCTTGATTTCCCTAAACAAAGACAAAAGCAGTGTTTCGATACAACGATACAATAACACAATATTACAGAAAAACAAATACCGGGAATTTTTATCTGTCGTAAATACGTCTGCTCTGGAGTTTCTGTCAAAGTTTGCCCAGAAAGGCGGTCGCAAGCGACCGCCAACAGGACAGAAACTTCAGACAGCGAAATGCGCCAACGCAAGAAAGTGAACACAACACCCATTACAAGGCAGGCAGTTTTATTGCAGGAGGATTTACTCTTTTTGCAGGACGATAACGGTGCGTGCCGGAAGATAGACGGAGATTCGGTTTTCCAGGCCGCCATTGCTGATTTCCGGTTTTGTGAAGAAGCGTTGCAGGGCTTTGATGCGTTGCCAACCGCCAAAACCATCCTGATCGCTGTCGAGTTGCAGTGAATAAGTTCCCGGCAGAAGGCTGAATGAATAATTCGGAAAGGACTTTTGCGGATTGAAATTGAAGATGAAAATCAGGCCTGCTCTTTCGAAGACCAGTATCTGCTCGGCATCGTTGCATACCAGCAATTGCGGTTTACAGAGAAAAAAATCTGCTGTCCTGTTGACTAAGCCCAACATTTCTTTTTCGAAGTTGAGTAGAAAATGGAATTTCAATTTCGGCTCTTCGCAGAGGTCCCATCGTCTGCGGGCATGTTCGAAGGACCAGTTGTTTCCGGGGCGTGGAAAATCAATCCATTCCGGATGTCCGAATTCATTGCCCATAAAGGTCAGATAGCCATGGCCAGCGCTGGCCAAAGTCGCCAAGCGGGACATTTTATGCAGGGCAATACCGCGATCAACGCAGGAATTGTGGCAGTCCACATGCATCGAATCATAGATGCGTTCGCCGAGGCAACGGAAAAGGAAGCTTTGGCCACCAACCAGGGACTGGTCATGACATTCAACGTAGCTGATTGTTTGCTCCTCTTTCCGCCGGTTACAGAGTTCATGCCATAAGGCAGACATCAACCAGGTACCATCCGGTTTATCCAGCAAAATGAACCAATAATCGGTCACTCCCATCGCCATCCGGTATCCGAAACCGCAACCTCCCTCCTGCAGAGACGCCGCCAGCCCGGGCATTCCGCTGACTTCTTCGGCAATGCTCCAGGCTCCGGGACGGCAAACCTGAATTAATTCATTGGCCAGCGCAAGATAGGAAAACGCCTCCAACTCGACATTTTCCCCAAAATATTCGTCATAGGAAGCGAAAATTCGTTGCAGGCCATGATCCCGGTAAAGCATACTGGTGACTCCGTCGAAACGAAAACCGTCCAGGTTAAATTCTTCGAGCCAGTAACGGCAGTTTGACAACAGGAAACGGCATACCATCTCCTTGCCATAGTCGAAGCAGTAGGAGCCCCAAGCCGGGTGTTCCCCTCGCTCGCCGGCATGAAAGAACTGGCTGCGGCAGCCGCACAGCTCGCTCAAGCCCTCCAGAACATTGCGCACTGAATGCGAATGCACCAAGTCCATGATCACTCTCAAGCCCAAACCGTGCGCCTGATCGATTAGCGCCTTGAATTCCTCTGGTGTGCCATATAAATCACACACCGCAAAATAGTTTGAAACCTGGTATCCGAAGGAAGCATAATACGGATGCTGTGCAATGGCCATCAGCTGTACGCAATTGTACCCCGTCTGCGCAATCCGGGGAAGCACCTTTTCGCTAAACTCTTGGAAAGTCCCGACTTTTCCTTCCTGCTGAGCCATCCCAATATGGGCTTCATAAATCAAGGGAGCAGCAACGGGAAACAGGACAGGATGGCGCCAGCAATAGGGTTTCGGCGCCCAAACCTGGGCATTGAAGACGGTCTCCCCGTTTGGCCCGGCCTGCCGAATGGTACGGACTGCCGAGCTGGGCAGACGCCAGCCTTCCCCGCCTGGCCAGCGAACTTTCAAGCGATACTGCTGTCCATGACTCAGGCTGTTTTCCGAAAAAACACCTTCCCAGATTCCATCGCCGATGGGATATAGCGCATAATCCTGGTTTTCCTGCCAGCTGGAAAATTCCCCAATCAACATCACATCGGTAGCATTCGGCAACCATTCCCGAATACACCAACGTCCACCTTCCCCTTTTTGAAGAGCAAAATACTCCTGCCAATCGGCAAATTCCAAGAGACTTTTCGATCCCAGCAGGCGTTTGCGCTGCTGAAAACAGAATTCCTGCCGAGCCTGCAAGGCCGGCCTGTAGTTTTCCGCCAACAAGGGGTCTTGCAAAAGACTTTCCGGTCTATTATTCCTTCTTACAAAAGGATACGGCATGAACCCCTCTTTCTCGAAATACCACGTTTTTTGACAATTAAACCATGAAGCAATTGATTTTTCCTATAAAATAAGCATATTATATATCTTTTCAACCATTACACCGACGGATCGATCAAAAGACCCCTCAGATGCATCCGCAACCAAATCACAAGGAAAGAACCATGTCCCAGAATAGTGCTGTAGGAACCGAATCTTTTGCCACCGAAGCCACGGTCAAAGTCGATAAAAAATTACGATGGGCGATTATTGGCTGCGGCGGCATCAGTGAAACGCACCTCGCCGCCATTGCCAAAATTCCGGAGATTGAAATTGTTGGTGGTTGTGATATTAAACCTGAGCGTCTGAAAGTAATGCGCGATAAATACGGTTTCACAGCCACCTATGAAAAATGGGATGACATGCTTGCTGAGCTCAAGCCCGACGTCGTCGATGTCTGCACCCCGAATGGAGTCCACAAACCCGCCGTCATCGCCGCCTTGGAAGCTGGCTGCCATGCCATCACCGAAAAACCCATGGCCATGGATCCGCAGGAATGTCAGGCCATGATCGATGCCGCCAAACAAAACAAGCGCAAGCTCTGTTGCGGTTTCCAGATGCGCTATCATCCCGCCTGTGACATGTTCATGCGGGCTCGCGAAGCTGGCGATATTGGCGATATCCTTTTCGTCAAATGCAAAGCCTTGCGCCGTCGCGGCATTCCAAACTGGGGCGTTTTTGGCCAAAAAGAACTCCAGGGCGGGGGACCGATGATCGACATCGGCGTGCACATCATCGAATCGGCACACTACTGCATCGGTGCACCTCGCCCCATTGCGGCTTCCGGCAACTGCTGGACCTTCATGGGGGATCGCCCCTCGGAAGTCGTCAGCGCCTGGCCCAACTGGGATTGGAAAACCTATACGGTCGAAGACCTCGCTGTCGGACAAATCCGTTTCGACAATGGAGCCATCATGCAGATCGAATCCTCATTCTGCAACCATATCGAAAAGGATATCATGAATTTTGAAGTCGTTGGCACCAAAGGCGGTTTCAACTTCAATGACGCCACCCTCTTTACCGATCATGCCGGCACCATGGTCAACAGCAAAGCCGCATATCTGCCATCCACCGACTTCGGTGCCCTCTTCGTCGCAAAATTCAAAAATTTTGCCAGTGCGATTTTGCATGGTACTCCGCTGCGTTCTCCCGGCGAAGCTGGGATCGCCGTACAAAAGATCATTGATGGCGTTTACCGGGCAGCGGCGGCAGGCAAAGAAGTAAGCATTGACTGATTCCCCTCAACTTTCTCTGCCCTGTTCAGGTAAAAAAAGCATGCCATCATCCATCCGTATTCTTGCTGAAGGCAATCCCGACGTCTTTACTCGAAGCCAGGCCGCAATGGCGGCCATTCCGGTAGACTTTCAGATTCCGTCGGATCCGAACGAGTTGCCCGGACGTTTCCAGACAACGCTCGCTGCGCCATTCAGCGTTAGTGGACCGGCGACCTACAGCAAAGGACTCCGCAGCACCCTGTATTTTGCCCCCGGAAATCAGGAAGGCTGGTGGCTGCGGCGCAGAGATTTACCGGAACAGTTTCCGATTCAGGTTTCTCCCCGCAACGTCTGGACTGCTCAGCGCAGCATTGTGCTGCGTTGCGGCAGCCCGGATAACTATGTCCGTATGACCGAACATATCATCGCACAACGCCTGGGGTTGGGGCTGGATAATGCGGAAATCACCTTAGGCACCGGGGATCCGCCACTCTTTGAAGTCGGCAGCATGCCGATTGTAGAAGCCATTCAAAAGGTCGGCATCGTCGAAGATCCCAAGCGTCCGCTGAAATACTGGACCGCCAAAGAACCGGTCGCGATCCTCAATCAAAGGGATGGCTTCCTGCTCTTCACACCTGCTGAAAAAGGCGACCGGCGCCTGTATTTTGATGTTTGCATCGATTTCCCTTCCGCAATCGGTCAGCAACGGATCCAATTTTGCCTGAACAATTCCATTTTTCAACATGGTGCACAGGCACGCACCAACTGCTCTTTCGGCATCATGCTTTACACCAAAACGGTCGGAAAATTGTTCGCCGATACACGTAATATGGGCTATCATTGGAAAAACATTCTGGTTGCCGGAAAAAAACGGTATCTGAATACACCGAATCTGCAGCATGAAGGAAAATCCCTTGAAGCAGTCTGGCACCGAGCCTGCCTGGATTTGATTGCCGCCCTTTCGATGCTTGAAATTGGGCGTCTGGCGGGTCATATTACTTCCTACAAAGCCGGCCATGCCCTGGATGCCCGATTAATGTCCAATCTCTACATCCACAACCTGCTCGAAGAAGTCTGCTGAAGCACTTGCATCTGCTCACCCCCGGGAAGCCATGTCAGTTCTGAAAGAACGCATCGAATTCTACCATACAATGACGACCCTGCTGGAAGCCGGAATCCCTCTTTCCCGGACACTGAACCACCGTTTTCAAGGTCGATTCCGCCGGGCAGCAGCCAGCCTGGCGGGACACATTGCAGCAGGAGCTACGCTGTATCAGGCAATGCAATGCGTATCTCTGTTCAGCCGTTTTGAATGCAGCCTGACCAGCGCCGGTGAAAGCACAGGCCGGCTTCCAGACGTCTTTCATACGCTGGAAGAGTGGTTTGAACAGAATTTGCGTTTGCGGAACAAAATTCGTTCCGGCCTGCTTTATCCGATTTTTCTGTATCTGACATCAATTTGTATCCTGGCTGTCATTGATCGGTTCACGAGTGACAAAACACCTGCTCTCATTGTTGCAGAAACCCTTGTCCGGCTGCTGGCTCCGTTCCTCTTGTATTTTCTCGGCAAGCGTTTGGCCGGCTTCCTGTTTCATCGTGCTCTGATGGGACACCTACTGGACTGCCTGCCGATTTTAGGCGCCTTGCAACATCAGCAGGAGACCGGGCGATTCTTCAAGGCCTTTGGACTGGCTCTGTCAAGCGGTCTCAGCATGGAACAAAGCATCCAGCTTTCCGCTGACTGCTGCCGTAACCAAGCTTTTCGCAACCGCTACCTGCGCCTGAAAGAAATTCTGCAACGCACACGCTGCCCATTCAGCGAAGCCTTTGAACAAATTCAGACACGTCGCGACTTGGCCGCTGCCATCCCGGAAATGCTGCAAACCGGGGAACAAAGCGGCAATCTGGATGTCTATGCAAATAGAATTTCGCGACTGCTTAACGATGAAGCAGCGCTGCTGCTGGACAAAATCAGCAAACTGCTGCCGCTGTTCATTTACCTGCTAATGGTTGTTTTCATCGCCATGAAAATCATCAATCTGGCCAGAGACTACGTTGAAACACTGAACAACCTGATGTAAAACAGCCTTGGGATGGACTGATGCCCACAACCTAAACAATTTATCCGGAGCTTTGGGATCTTTTGTCATGCGCCTCAGAACGGGCGCGAGCTATGGAGCGCCGGCGTCCTCGCCGGCATCCCCTGACCGCGGTTCGTTTTCATCCTGAAAACGGAGGCGCAAAAAACGTGGTGCTGCAGCGGTTGGCGATGGCGCCGCCGCTTGTTCTGCTGGCGGTCGCTTGCGCCCGCCCATGATCCCGTCGCTACTTTTAAAATCGCTCTCAACTGCAAAGTAAACAACCGATGTCTGATCCGCAACAATCCTGGCGCAAGTTATATCCCTTTTCCTCTCATTATCTGACGACCACGGATGGGGGGCACCAGCTACATTACCTCGACGAAGGCAGCGGGCGCCCAGTCGTCATGCTGCACGGCAATCCAACCTGGTCTTTCATGTACCGGGAGTTGATCAAGGCAGGTAAACAAGCCGGCTTCCGTTGCATCGTACCGGATCACCTCGGTTGCGGCCTTTCTGACAAACCCCAAGATTGGCCTTACCACCTAGAACAGCATATCCGTAATCTGGAACAGCTGCTCGATCAGGAACTGCAACTGCCAGAAATGGACCTGGTACTGCATGACTGGGGCGGCGGCATCGGCATGGGATATGCCACCAGGCATCCGGAAAAAATTCGCCGCATCATTCTGATGAATACGGCCGCCTTCCTATCAAAGGACTGCCCAAAACGTATTCATCTGGCTCGCTGCCCCTGGTTGGGTGCCTGTTTGGTTCGCGGACTGAACGCATTTGTCGAGCTGGCTCTGCGCATGGCTCCGGCTTCCAAACTGCCCGAAAACGTGAAAAACGGATACCGTTTTCCCTATCAGAACTGGAAAGACCGCATCGCCACGCAGCGCTTCGTCCAGGACATCCCCTTGAAACGCAAGCATCCCAGCTGGCAAACCTTGGCCGAAATCGAACAAAGACTGCCACTGCTCAAAGAGCGTAAAATCCTGCTCTGTTGGGGCGAACAGGATTTCTGCTTCCATATGCGCTTCTTCCGACGCTGGAAAGAAGAATTCTTTCCCCAAGCCGAAAGCCGCAGCTTCCCGGATGCATCACACTATCTGCTCGAAGATAAACCAAAGGAAATCATTCCCATCCTGCTGAATTTTCTAAAGGAAAACGGGACAAGCACACCGCCTCCCGCTACCGGCAATTCTTGATTAAAAAGGAGATCACAATATGCTTTACATGGACCCTCTCTATTGGGCATTTTTATTGCCTGGAATGCTGTTGGCTATGCTGGCCTCACTGTATGTCAAATCGACCTTTGCGCGGTACTCCAAAGTCCGGGCTCGCAGCGGTATGACCGGTGCTCAGGCCGCTGCAGCAATGTTGAGCCGTTCCGGCGTGAATGATGTCAGCATCGAGCGCGCTAGGGGATTTCTAAGCGACCATTATGATCCCAGAGCAAAAGTGTTGCGTCTGTCTGCAGATGTCTATGATCAAGCTTCCCTGTCAGCAATTGGGGTCGCCTGTCATGAAGCTGGGCACGCCCTGCAAGATGCCCAGTCGTATTACTGGCTGGGCTTACGCACGACCCTGGTTCCGGTGGCCAGTATCGGCAGCAATTTTTCCTATATCGTTTTCTTCCTCGGGCTCCTGGTCGGTAGTATGGCCATGATTAAAGTCGGGATTGTGCTTTTTTCTGCGGCAGTATTGTTTTCGATTGTCACCTTACCGGTAGAATGGAATGCCAGTGCTCGAGCCAAACAAGCCATGCTGACTTATGGCATCGTCAGTCCCGCCGAAGGCGAAGCCGCCGGCAGCGTCCTCAATGCCGCATTCCTGACTTATGTGGCCAGCGCCATCAGCGCCATCCTCACCCTACTCTATTTCCTGCTCCGATCCGGACTGCTCGGCGGACGACGCGACTAAAAGCGACCCAGCATGACGACGCCTACTCAACAAAATATTCTGCCCTGGTTGAAAACTCGCTCTTTCGGGCAACGCCTGATCTACGAAAGAAGCCTTTCTTCCAGCAACCGTACCGCCATGGAACTAGCCGAGCTCGGCGAGCCGGAAGGCCTGCTGGTCGTGGCGGAATCGCAAAGCGCCGGGCGCGGACGACAGAACCATACCTGGTTCTCACCGCCAGACAAAAATCTTTATTTTTCTCTAATCCTGCGCCCTCAAATACCGCCCGTGCGCCTGCCGGAACTCGCCCTGCTAGCAGCGTTGAGCCTGCGCAAAGCCATTGAAACGCTGTTGCCCGCTGTCCGGATTGGCTTGAAATGGCCCAATGACCTCTGGATCGAAAAACGTAAAATCAGCGGGATCCTCTGCGAAAGCGCCCAGCATCTACAGCATGGCCTGCAGGTCATTGTCGGAATCGGGCTCAATGTCAACTGTAGCCTCGAAGATTTTCCTGCTGAGCTGCAGCAAAGTGCTTCCTCCCTGCAGATTGCAGCGGGTTCCCCCCAGAACCGGGCTCGCCTGCTGGCCGTAATTCTCAATTGCATGGAAGAGTATTACCAAGCCTGGCACCAGCAAAGCAATCTGGCGGCCTTTCTTCCGGAATGGGAGCAGGCCGACATCCTGTTAGGTAAAACGATCACCCTCCACCAGCCCAACCGCACGCTTACCGGCACTGCGCTTGGCCTCGCCAAAGATGGCCGGCTGAAAATGCGGCTTGCGGATGCTTCGCAAATCCTCGTCTCCTGCGGCGACACCTCTCTTTCCGGATGACAACAGCAATGTTCACCCTTGAATTTCAGGACGGCACTCTGCTCCTATCACAATCCGGCGCTCAGATTGAATTACCCGCCGAACTGGCGCAGTATTGCCGTCATGACCCACGAGTGGGCTGCTGGCGGGCAGAAGCTTTCCACTATGCCGAAATTCTGACCTACTTGTACCAAAATAAACTCCCTTACCAGGATTTGGCCAGAGCGTATCAGAAGCTGACGCTTCAGTTTTCCGAACAGCGCACAGCACGTCCCTATCAGCAGGCCGCACTCCAGGCCTGGATGAAGGCTCGACGCCGGGGCATTGTTGTCCTGCCGACCGGTACTGGAAAATCGTTCTTGGCACTGCTGGCCATCCTGCGCTCTGCCCGTTCGACGCTGGTCGTTGTCCCGACCTTGGATCTGATGGCGCAATGGGCTTCCCAGCTGGAACACGCTTTCCAATGCCCGATCGGACTGTTGGGCGGCGGCAGCCATGACCTGCAGGAAATCTGCGTCTCCACTTATGATTCAGCAGTACTGCAAATGAACCATATCGGCAACCGCTTCGGACTGATGATCGTCGATGAATGCCATCACCTTCCCGGGGAAACCTATCAGCAACTCGCCCGTCTCTGCCTGGCACCCTATCGGCTCGGATTGACCGCAACTCCGGATTCACCGCAACAGGGCAATAATATCCTGGAACCCCTGCTGGGCAATATCTGTTACCGGATTGAGATCGATGAACTGGAAGGCAAAGTCCTCGCTCCCTATCAGACCGTGACTCTGCCTGTCGAATTGGAAGAGGATGAACTGCAGGAATATCAGAAAAACCGGGAGACCTATCTCAATTTCCTGCACCGTAATCAACTGCGCCTGGACTCCCAACAAGGCTGGAGCCTCTTTCTGCGCGCCTGCGCCCAGCAACCCGATGGCCGAGCCGCCTTTGAAGCATGTCTCAAACAACGCCGAATCGCCCGCAACGGACGTGGAAAAATCCAAAAAATCTGGGAGCTGATCCAGCAGCATCGTGGCGACCGTATCCTGATTTTCACCGCTGAAAATGCGACTGCATATCAGATCGGTGAACAGTTCGTTCTGCCGGTGCTGACACATCACAGCAAAATTGCCGAACGTCGGCAGATGCTGGATGCCTTCCGGGATGGCACCTATCCGATTCTGGTCACCAGCAAAGTTTTGAATGAAGGGGTGGATGTACCGGAAGCTAATGTCGGCATCGTCGTTTCCGGCAGTGGCAGCATCCGGGAACATGTCCAGCGGCTGGGACGAATCTTGCGCCCCTCTCCCGGCAAAAAAGCGATCCTCTATGAATTGGTCAGTTCCGGAACCAGTGAACGTTATGTAAGTGAGCGGAGAAGGCAACATCGTGCTTACGAAAAACCTGATTCAATGCCGACTTAAAGGCGATAAAATTCAGCCGATCCTGTTGGACACCAACCATCCGGAACGGCTGGCCGAAGCCGAAGAACTGCTGGCCATCTTCCGCCAGGGTCAGGGCATGCGTAAAAGCGAATTGAGCAGCCTGCTGACCCCATTGTTGAACAATATCCGCCCGCTCGCCCTCGGTAAGGGCTTGTATAAATTATTGGAAGATCGCAGCATATTCAGTAATCCGGCTGAACTGGATTACCCGGAAGAACGCCGTAAACTGCTAACACTTTCCGCCAAACTTCTGCAAAACCGGCAGTGGGATTCCCCGGATGAGTTCCGCCAGGCCTTACTGCAGAATGCCGGAGAGGAAAATCCCCTGCTGGCCCAAGATGGACTTTATGCCGATCTCCCGGAAAATGACAGCCTGGTATCGTTTAAGGATCTGAATGCCCGGCAATTGCTGGAACGTTATAATATCGGCCAGGTGCAGGCCTTACTACTCAGCGCAGAATGCTTGGAACTGCGGGTAAATTCCAGCGAACCGGCCAAGTTGCGCCGCCTTTGCAAATACTTGCGCTTTTTTCGCTTGCTCTGCCAAATCGAGGCCGGGAAAAAAGGAAGCGACCAGGAGAAGCTTTTGCGCCTGCAGATCGATGGCCCGGCGAGTTTATTTGAGCATGCCCGAAGCTACGGCCTGCAACTGGCTACCTTCTTTCCGGCTGTCTGCACTCTGGAAACCTGGCAACTCCGGGCTGAAGTTCAATGGAAAGAAAAAAAACGGATCCTAACCCTGGAGCAAAGCAGCGAACTGGTCTGTCCCTATCATATTTTCGGCGCTTATGTCCCCGAGGAAATTAAGCTTTTTCAGAGCCATTTCAAAGAGACTGTTCCAGATTGGCAGATCGTCAACGAAAGCCCATTTATCCGGGGCGAAGGCAGCGAGATTATCTTTCCAGATCTGAGCTTCAAAAATGCTGCAGGAGAATTGCGGCATCTGGAATTGTTTCATCGCTGGCATGCCAAGCGTCTGCCTGCCCGGCTGACTTGGCTGGAAAAGCATCCAAAAATCCCACTGATCCTCGGCGTCGACCGGGTCCTGCTACGCAACCCGGAACTCGAAGAACGACTGCAAAACAGCATATGGTTTGCAAAATCCGGCTTTTTCTTCCGGGATTACCCCAGCTGTGAAAAAACACGTCAGTGCCTCAACCAGAATAAATAAACCCGCCCCCTTATGGAGTGCAAATAGGCGGTATGAGTCCATCAGCGGATAGGCGTTATGTGTGTCGACGGATTATGGAGTGCGGGAGCTTTGCTCCCGCACTCCATAGAAGGCCATCCGTTTACATAGCGGGTTTGACGGGGATTCCGCCCTGATCCATCGATTCATTGATGGCTAACGTGAAAGCCAGCGTTTTGCAGGCATCCGCATAGGGTGAAAGAATTTCATCGGCTGGAATTTCGCCGCGCACGGCATCAATGAAGGTCTCGTCACATTCCTGACCATAGTCATTCGATGGCTTGCCTTCAATATTCATATTTGGTGAAGTTGCCTTGTAGGTGCCACCCAGTCCATATTCCAATTTGTGGCCGTCAGCGGCAAAGAAATTAAAATCGCCGGGGAAAGCACCGAAGCATCCCGTTGTAAAGGTGCCGATCACTCCGCTTTTGAAGGTGATCAGGGTTGATGACGCATCATCGACATCGTAATTTTCTATATCTTTGACGATGCCTTGCCGGCGGGCAGCCTGCACCTGTTCGACTTCGCCAAACAGATAACGGCAGATATCAAAATTATGGATGGTCTGTTCAACGACCTGGCCGCCGGATTCCTTCATCTGACGCCACCACCAGACCATCGGCACTCCCCCAAACCGATAGCAGCTGATTGTAGCAATCTGATGATGGTCGACCCAGTTCTTGACAAAAGGAAGCGTATCGACATAACGGCATTGCAAACCAACCGCACTGATCAGCTTCTTTTTCTTGATCGCATTCATGACCTTGCGGGCATATTTTATATCCAGAGTCATCGGCTTCTGCACAAACAGGGGAATTCCCTTTTCAATGGCGATGAATTCCATCCCGTCATGCGCTCCGGGATGCACACAGACATGCAATGCATCCAGCTTCTCGCGCTCCAACATCTCCCGATAATCCGCATAAGGAGTCGCAGCAAAGCGTTCCGCCGTCTTCTGCCGGCGATCTTCGAGCAAATCACAGCAGGCCACAATCTGAGCCTTGTCCTGCATTTTCTCATAATGCCCAAAATGATACTGCGCAATCCCACCGCAACCAATAAAACCGACCCGTACCTTGTCCATCTCTGTCCCTTTGCTTTGATCGTTTAACTAAAAAAGACACCGCTATAGTATAACACAACTGCAGGATTTTGAAAATACAACTGGAAAAACAAACAAGCCAGTCAGCAGCTGACTGGCTTGAAAATAAAAACTGGGTCACGCATACATCAGGGAGACCATGCTCCTAACTCCCACTCAAATTTACTCATGAAAAAATTCCCGGCATAGGAGACATTCAATGCAGGACGAGCATTACGCCAAGTTTTTTTACCATTTTCCACTTCTGTTCCTTTCTGATAATGGCAGAAACAGCGAACTACAGGAAAGAGTGTGGGATCATATCCTCCATCGATTCCTTCTTTAAGTTGATAGTCTTTCAATTCTGCCCAAGTATAATCCTTTTCAGAAAATCCAGAAAGTTCCCAATCACATTTCGCATCACTCATTTCATAAAAATAACTGACCCCCCCAACATCCGTGGGGGAG
>JBAXYW010000034.1:0-16479 GCA_041670605.1 Lentisphaeria bacterium | reverse complement strand
GGAAATCTTTTTTTATTTCAAGCTTGCAATTGCCAAATCTATCAGTAAAGTACTTTAACGGTATCTTAATAATAGAGTTTTTGTTTCTGCCGACGATAAGTTTTCTGAACCCAGCTCTTGCTGCTGAATCTGAAGGTCTGTTTTTTAGAAAAAAAGGAGACAATATGAACAAGCGCTTTACTTTAATTGAATTGCTGGTAGTCATTGCTATTATCGCCATTCTCGCGTCGATGTTGCTACCAGCCTTGAGTAAAGCCAGAGAAAAGGCTAAAGGAGCTCAATGCCTCAGCAATCTGAAACAGCAGGGAATGTGTTTCGCTTTTTATCAGGATGATTATTATGGGTATTTCCCAAGCTATGGCCTGCTCGGATTTAGTTGGGTCTGGGGAATGAGCATTTCGGCGATTTCGGATAACAACCAGAAGAACAAATCCCTGAAGTATGCCGATGTCAAGGTTTTTCACTGTCCGACTCACCAGGGAGAGCTCAGTGTATACGGAGGAGGATATGGTTATAATTACATGCACTTAAACTGGGGAAGCTTCTATACCAACATTCAACGTTGTGTTGAGCCATCTAAACAATACGTGACCATGGATTGTTCTACTCGTCATCTGGTCTATGGATATTACAGCAGCACAAGTATTTATCAGGCCTTTCCCCGGCATGGCAGGGCAATAAATATTCTTTATGCAGATGGGCATGCCAGCCCTTTTCAAGTCAGCAATCTGGCTAATGCCTATGGCAGCAGCTGGTCCACCACCGTACCCCATCCCGCCGGTTGCCTGGGGCAAATGTCAGGAACTGTCCCTCCCACTTATGCCGCGGTCACAGGTTGGAGCAAATTCAAATATTGAGCCCCAAGCTGTGCTCTGCACCCGCCCAAACCTCTCAACAAGAATCTGCAGCCGGACAGATCATGCAGAGACCTGCGCAGGCAGTCCGCTATGATATCGATCTTTCAAATGATTCGAAAGATCGATATGGCTGTGGTTCCTGGCTCGTAGATGCCATACTTTCCCTTCCCAGGGCGCTTGTCTTGTTGTGATATCACCTCAAAACCCACCATGCAATGTGGCTTGCCTGAACTACTTACAGAAAATATTTCAGAAGAACCCCAAAATTGGCTAATAGTAGTATAGAAAGCAACACGACTTCCCCAAGACCAAAACATACCGCTTTTCGCAAGATTCGGCAAAATTTTATTGTCCTGTATCGAGGATGGAGACTTCCCGCCCTGGTAGGCGGAAGCAGCCTTCCTGATAAAAATTCCCCATAATATTTTTCCCCTGAACGGGTATCCGGAAGTCCACCGCTTGATCATTGTGGTTCAAGACAAACAGCAGCCGCCCGCGGGAGATCATTTCCACGTTCTCCGGCAAAGTCTGAGTCTGAATTCCCGCTTGCTGGAGAATGTAAGCGACGCAATCCTTCAGCGACGTGCTGTCGGTCTGCATCGTCCCTAGATAATAAGCCCGCCCCTTGCCGTACCGATGTTCGCTCAGCAAAGGCTGTCCTTTGAGAATGGTATTGCTGAAAGTCAGTAAAGCCGTTGCGCCATCCAGCTCACAATCCGCAAGCCAGAGCCCCGCCTGACCACAGACTGCCTTGCCGCCGCAGTCGCCAGCAAAAACAATCGCCCCGGGAGCCGCTTTTTCCCGGCTCTCCAAGGCATTCAGTTGCGGGGCGGACTGTACCGGAATAAAATCTTCAATCCGTAGCCCAAAGACATCCTGAAGATGTTCCGGGCCGGCTTGCGGAAGCAGTTTGGCATTGCCGTCAAACAGGCCGAATAAGCCCGTTGCCAAAATCGTCCCCCCGTCAGCGACATAACGGCGAAGTTTTGCTGCCGTTTCGTTGCTGAGATGAGGTAAGGCCGGTAGAACCAATAGCTTATAGCGGGAGAAGTCTGCCTGCAGCGAAAGAATATCCGAGTTAACTCCGCAACGCAGCAAGCTTCCATGCATGCTTAAATTCAGCTTTTCATACTCGATCCATTTTTGCCAGAAACCCTGACAATAATTCCAGTGATTTTCGTGATCAAAGATGACCCCGGCTTCCGGACTGGGTTGCGGCAGGGGTTCGTAGGGAGTCAGCAGATCCTGAACTTCCCGGATGCTTTCCTTAAAAAGCTGATAGCGGGCTCGAGGTTTACCGGTAGGCCCCAGAATCGTCCCATGTGTTTTCTCATAGCCGCCAAGATGACTGCGCCAGTGAAAGTAAACGATATGGTCATAGCCTCGAGCCAGAAAATGCCAGAGATAAAAACGCAACAAGTTCTGTCCGGGAGCACCAGGAGAAGTGGCGGATTCCAGAATCCAGGGGGAGACGCCGGGTTTCAGATTACGCCATAAATCGGAATAATACGCCGTATGCGTCATACCATGAGTCCCCGGGCAGGGATAAAAATCCATCGCGGAAAAGTCCAGTTTGGCAAACATCCTGTAGCGGTCTGAAAGCCCGGAAACATTGTTAGCGGTGATGGGCAAAGTGGGGAAAAAGCGGCGCAGAACCTGCAACTGGTTATCGAGATAGCCCCGTTTGGCCTCATCCCAGAAAAGCAGACTGTCCAACACTCTGGTGGAATCAATCTTGCGATCCAAGTCTCCCAGCTCAATCTCATCCCAATCGGAATATTCCTGGCTCCAGAAGGTGGTACCCCAAGCGGTATTGAGATGGCTGACCGTAGCATATTTTTTCTGCAGAAACTGGCGAAATTTCTGTTGGCATACCGAACAATGGCAGTTGCCGAAGACAGTATGCCCGAGTTCATTGTCGATCTGCCAGGCAATAACATGGGGGCAACTCTGAAATTCTCCAGCCAGCTTTTCCACGATCAAACGGCAGTAGCGTAAATAGATATCGGAGCTCACACAAGTGTGATCTCGAACCCCAAAGTAAGCCCAAGTCCCATCCGGCTTGGCAATCAGAATTTCCGGAAATTTTTTGACCAACCAGGCCGGCGCTGTCGAAGTCGGCGTACAAAGAATGGTTTGTACTCCTCTCTGAGCTAAAATCTCAATGGCCTGGTGCAGCCAATCAAAAGTAAAATGACCCTCCGCGGGTTCAAGATGCGACCAGCAAAATTCTCCGATCCGCACCAGGGTAACCCCGGCTTCCTGCATCAGTTGAGCATCGTATTCAACCCGTTTCACATCCCAAGCCTCAGGATAATATGCACAACCAATCTGCATGATCAACCATTCCTTTCTTCACTTTGCTGTATTTGCTTCCCCATTATTTCCCGGAGCTGCTCTCAAATATAAATCCAAAATCCTAAAATGCTGCAACCCCATCATCTTAAATTCCAGCGGATTGGTGAAATGGATATCAGAGCACGATTTGAATGTCAGAAAACCAAGGATCCATAGAGCACCGGCGGCTTCACCTGTTGACGCCAACTTTAAAATTATCCTATTGCAGCTTCTGGCCTTTCAGTGCGTCGGGTTTCAGAGTCTTAACATTATGAAGACGAGTATCTTATGGTCACAATTTAAGTTTTTTTTTCAGAAAGAGATTTTCCGCAGGATCTATTTCCGTTATGGTTGATCAGCTTTTGGCGAAAGATACATGTCATCGACATCGATTTCAGCATTGGGGAAGATGGCAACACTGAAGTTTTCTCCCGGCTTGCAGGGATTTTTGAATTCGAACTGAAGATGTTGCCATTCTGTGCTATCCAGCGTTTCATTTCGGAGGGTTTCGGTATGGGTGTTTCTGCCATCCTTATAACAGAGCGCAATAAACCGGACGACGGCTTTGCCGCGCAGACGGCAGGAGGCGCGGATCATCGTTGACTTGATCTGGCAGGATTGAAAAATAAATCCCTGGCGCAAGCGCACAAAGCGGTTGTCCGACATTTCCGGATGCGATAAGAGTTCCAAGTCGCCGCCATACTGTACGGCCGAAGAGAGCGACCACCAAGCAGGAGCTTGTTGGTCTTTCAGCTTCCAATGTTGCGGAATGACTGGTTTTCTGGCCACTTCGTTGAAGGAGCCATTTTTCCAAGGCCGGGTGTCCAGCTCCGTGCGGTTGCCGGGAGCCACTGCGCGTGACCCGGCAAAGACAACCGGATGGAAGGTTTCAACATTATGAGGCGTTCCGCTACTCCACGTGGATGTCTCACTCGCCTTTCGATTTTCTGCTAGAAGCCGGCAGCGCATAACATTCATTTTCAGGACAAAACCGGGCGTCAGCGATCCGCCGGTGATAGGTTGAATGGGAAGACGAATTTCCATGAACCAGCGATCTTCGGCAAAAGAAGTCTTGACTTCCGCATTGGATTCGAAGCTTGCGGTAATCCCTTTTTGGCCGGGGTTTACGCTACCGTCACAAATCACTCCTGATGCATTGATCATGATCTGAAAATAGCGACCGCCAAGGATTGGATCATTCAGGAAAAGCTCGATATCATTGTCCTCCCATACCGGACCATCATGTTCCTTGACAATCGTTTTGAGTTTGCCGGGTTCGGGTTCGATGCATTCCATTCCCATGTAGAGATTATCTTTGTCATAGGCCAGTTTGACTGCAGTCTGATAGTTGGCTAATTCGCCAGAGGAGGTTTTTTGGAAACGGGTAATGCCATCAGCATTTTTCCAGTCGGCTTCGTCAAGTTTTCCGTCAATGACGATGTTTCCCTGCAGGGGATACACTTTGATTTCACGATAGTTATCGATATAATTCTTGTAGGCCTTGATCCATGTTTCCTCGAAATATATGCGTTCTCGTTTCACATGTGCGAGGGCGCGGGGATCGGGGTCAGCAACCGCTGCTTTTTCCGCAGAATCAAGATATAGGTAAAGTTTTTCTTTTGCGCCGGGTACGTCGAGGAATTTTCCGACCGGTATGCTATGTCCATAGCCCCAGCATCCACCGGCATCCATATAAAGTTTGTACAGTAGAGCCCGGAAGTCTCGGATGCCAGCCAGCCAGCCTTTACCGTAGTAAAGGGAATTTATTTCTTCGTTGATGGCGTCAAAATCTCCATTGACATCCCACATGAAGTTCATGCCCATGTAGATGGTCTGCCACATCATATACCAGTTATTACGGATGAGAAATTTGTCATAGGTTTTATTGTAGACTCCATCGGGGCAGCAGAGTTCGGTTTCCATACCCTGGAAATTAGGCAAGTGCTGGTGATAGAATTGGAGGGTGTCTACCCAATTTTTCGCATTGGGCAAAAAATTATATCCGGCGTAGGAGAGTTCTTCATAGGTACGCAGGGGTACCCCGAAGGCATTCCATTTCCGATTGTAATCATAATACCATTTATTGGTTGGGCAATTCGGATCGCTGAGGGCATGTTTCCAACAGCGGCGGTGATTGGAAACCATGATATGGTCCACTCTCGAATCCGGTTTGACAGCAGTGGGAGGCTCGGAATAGTTTTGATAGGACCAGCCGGAGATTCGAGCGGATGGTTTTTCTTTGAGAATACGATCGACAACTGCATTGGTAAAGAGCCAATAACGGGTCGAGACGCAGCGCCGGGCAACTTCCTCGGACGGATCCTGACTTTGGCATTTTTCGCATTGGCACCAGGCCGTGGTATCATTGTTGCCGAAATCAATCAGCATTGACCGGTCTTCCGCTTTATCCAACCAGCGCAAAGCATTTTCGGCGATGAGATTGATCACTTCCGGATTGCTGGTGCAGGGCTGCGGGTTGGCTCCGCCATGTCTGGTTATGACACGCTGGCCATTGATCAGCGGAAAATATTCTGGGTGTTCGGCAAAGAATCTGTCCTGTTTGGCCAATTCTTCTTGGTAGGTCCGCTTTTCCAGGCCGGTGCCATGCAACAGGGGGCTGAAGGCATGGCCCCCGGCTTTGCCGACGACGCCGCGTTCAGTCAGGGCTTTACGATTTTTTTCATTGTTGTTGATAATGCTTAGGTTGGCAACGATCCGTCCATTGTTGCGCACTAGCCAATCCCAGCTGTCGATAACGTGAGAAGCATATCCCATGCATACCTTGCTGATGTCCCGGAACGCGAAATCGGGGTTCTTCGCAGTCCGACCCTCCGGCACGAGGATGCTGGATTTGACGATGAAGTATTCGCCTTCATCGCCAGGAATCAACCAGCGGATACCACCATATTTCTTGAGTACTTCATAGACTCCATAGAGTACGCCAATGCTCTGGCGTCCTCCAATGATCATGGCATCAGGACGCACGTCCAGCAGAAAACCCTGTTTGCTCACCTCCGAATCAGTGACCAGCTGCAGCCGGACGGGATACTTGCCTTCGATTTCACGAGTAGATATTTCCGGAAGCGGACAGGCGGAAATTCGGCCCAGGAATTTTGCCAATTCATTGGCGGCGTGCTGTTCGACCGGACCGGCGTTTTCAGATAACACAATCGAACAGGCGATCTGTCCATTGTCGGTCAGTTTGACAGCAGCGCTCAAGCTGGAGACTGCAACAAACAGGGAAAGAATGAGTGATTTTCTTGTCATAGCTCAAAGTCCTCTTTGGTTGGCTTGTCGTAGTAGTTGTTTTCTCTACTATACGGTTTCATTGTACGGATGCATTACTTCCCGCTGCACAGATATCCGCTTGCCATCACATCGTTCTGGTAATAATGATGCATCTTCACCAGAATTCGTGGGTAAACCTTGCCTATGGTAATTCTCCAAGTTGATGACACATAGCGATTTTTACAATTTTCATCGTTCGAAATCGGAATGATTTTCTGGCCAGAACCGTATCTGCATGCGCGAGCAGCAAATGTTTTTTTCCCAAGGCATTTTTCCTGCATTCGGGCGATGACCAGCGGGCGATTTCGCATGTCGTATTCGAGCAGGCGTACCGGATGCTGGTCGAAGCCCGGAATTGTTTCCAGCTCAATCCATTCTGCCGGAATTCCATGTTCTTTGAGCCAATCCTGATAAAAGCGATGAACTTCTTTCTCGTAGCCGGTCACGCCATTGTTCTCGGAGGAAATCTGAATGAGTTTTTGCAGCAAAATGATCATTTGATCAGCTCCCTTTCCTGCAGTCTGCGCCGACGCAACGTACAGGGTTCGCAAACCAGTTCCGAACACAGCATGATATCGGGCTGCTGCCGGATTTGGCCACAGATATAATCCACCATCTTCGTGGAATGAATCAGGTAACTATTGCCCAATTTTCTTGCGAAACCCGCACGGACAAATGGCTCATCAAATTTCGAAAAGGCTTCACTGCAGGCCGGAAATTCCGGAATCAGCGGCATTTCGCCGTCTAATGTCAGCGCCGTTTTTCCCCAGCATGCGCGGAACGGGATATCATTATAGGGGACTCCGGAGGCGATTTCTGCGTAATGCAGCATGGAATTGCGGTTATTTCCGACATTCAGCAGCAAAATCCAGGCACCGAGTTTGCAAGCATTTTCATAAGAGGAGCCATGTCCCAGTCCCGTGACATCGCAACTGCCTTCGGTGAGTTCCTGCGCATATTTCCCCCAGACCGCAACCGAATAGGTAGGATTGTTACTTCTTAAAACACCCGGCATCTTTCGAAACGTTTCCGAAAGAATCCCGTTTTCACAGCCGGGTGTGGTTGCGGCATCATACGGTTGGACTTTCCAAATGCCGGAATAGTTATAGCTGAAGGTCGGCATCAGTAGCGTACCTTCAGGACCCAACCGGGCACAAAGTTGCTTGATAACCTGTACCGGCTGCAGCCCCTCTTCCTTGCAGGATTTGAAGGAAGCATGCACAATCAATACCTGCCCCGGCGGAATATGGTCAAGGATTTCTTGAGTTCTCATGGCAGCAAGCCTCATTTCGCCAAATTTGCATAGATGAAATGCTTGACAAGCAGACAAGCAACCTTTATTATAACAGTTTAGAAGTAAAACACAACAAGCAAAATTGGGTATTATTACGCAAAATTGGGGCCTCCATGAATTATTTTGCTGATATCGAATTTGTCGCGGTATCGCGTGCGGTCATTAACCGGGATGGGCAGATCAACGCCAATACGGAGGGATACTGGGGTATCGGCTTGATGTTGGGACAGGGCTTTGTTCGACGCCTTACTCCTGAGGGGGAAAACCTGTTGAAAATGCCGTTTATATATCTCTGTCAGCCTGGATACGTAGGCAGTTGGGGAGTGGTCAACGGAGCCGAGCGGGAAAACTTGTGGTTTATCATGAAAGGTGCTCGTGCAGAACGGATGGTTAACGCTCTGCTTCCTCTTTGTCCGGGAAAATCTCCCACGTTCTCAGTGGAAAATGTGCAGAATCTGGTTGCCATTCACCGCCGGATGTTGAGCTTGCAGCAAAGTGGACTGCCGACGAATTTCTATCAGACTGTGCTTTGTATGGAAGAATTCATTGCAGCCATATATGCTTCTCTGGCAATGCAGAAAGAAAATTCTCGAATTTATCGTCTGGTCACTGAGCTTATGCGCCAGATCAATGATCGGCCAATAGACAAGCCGGACTTTTCAAGTATCGCCGCAAAAAGTCATATCTCATACGACCATTTTCGGCATGTTTTCCGTCAATTTGTCGGTAAATCACCACACGACTTCCTGCTGCAGCGCAGGCTGGAATGGGCCATGCTGGAACTACGACAGGCAAATCACAGCATCAAAGAAATCGCTTCCAGTTGCGGCTTCAATTGGCAAGCCGATTTCACCCGCTTCTTTAAAAAACGCACCGGCTTGACCCCTTCCGAATTTTCCCGCACTGAATGGTGATAAAGAAAGCGTGGAATTTGAGATGGACAGTCGTCCGCTAGCGAAAGAACAATCAAATACTTTGAAACCAACACGAACACCAAGTGCCGTGTTCCCTCCTCGCCAGCAGGTCCATAAGCTCACGCGAAAGCCTGCGCGAGCTCCTTCCGAAAAATCCTCCTTTAAAAGAAAAATTCTAAAAGCTTATCTCAATGCTGGAAGGAGCTGAATTTCCCGGAGTTGCTTTGCTTTAGCCTATGGAGCCGCTGTAAAAAAGACGTCATCAAAGCATATTTCACCGGAATTGCACCGCAATGCGCCGGAAATATTGACTTCTCTGTCCGGTTGCCGGTATTCGAATTTATAGTACTTCCATTCATCGCTGTCGAGAAGCACTTTTGCTGCACTGTCACTTCGAAGATGATGATGCGGAGCGTAGGTATAAACAAAAACCAGAAATTCAAGTTCACCTTTCCCTTTGGCACGAAAATGAATCGAAAAATTTTCCGGGGAGGGTTTTCTTTCCCATGGGCCATAGTGCTGTAGCAGTATTCCACTTTTCAACTTCACAAAATAGTTATTGAGACAATTTTCCTGCAGCAACAGTTCCAGAGATGATTTTTTTCCGGAGAGGGACCAATTTTTCGGCAGCATGAGTTCTTTTTCATTTGCGGAAGAAATACTGCCATGTTCCAGCTCAGAAAAGGAGCCGTTTTTCCACATACGAGTATCGATTTCCTGACGCGAGACGTCGTGGACAGCGCGCTTCCCGGCGAAGTGCACCGGGAGAAAAGCCCCGGTGTCATGCGGAGCACCGATGCTCCAAGTCGAGCTTTCGATTGGTGTGCCGGATTCTATGGCAATATTCTTCAGTTTTCTAGCCCGCAACACGTTGACTTTCCAGATCTGGCCATCAAAGCATTTCTCGCCAAGCGGATCGGTTGGGATCCGCACCTCAAGTATCCAGCGATCGTTGAGGATCGCGGTTCCGACTTCTGCACCGGATGAAAACGCTTTTGAACTGCTCGCCCCAGGTTTGACAAACTGATCAAACAGAACTCCCTTTGCATTGAAAATCAGCTGATAATAAGCATTCCCGAGATCCGGATGGGTCAGAAAAATTTCGAGGGTATTGTCCTCCCATACTGGTCCATCCAGCTGATTTATAGCAGTTAATAGTTTATCCGGGAAGGGCTCCATCGCCTCAATGCCAAAGTAAATATTGTCCGGCTCATAAACAACGCGAACGCTTGTTTGCTGTTCAGCGGGTCGGCTTTCTCCGATCTTCGTCAGTTTAAAATTTGAAATGATATCGGCATTTTTCCAGTCTGCTTCGGCAAGCTGGCCATCAATCTGGATTGGAGCAGTTTTTCGATAAGAACGTACTTCCCGGTAGTTTTTCAGATAATCTCTGCGGAATTTTTCCCAGGTTCGCGCAAAAATGCTACGTTCGCGTTGGACATGGACGAGAGCGCGTTTATCCGGCTCTGCGGCAGCGGCTTTTCCCGCAGAATTCAGCAAGCGGACAAGTTCTTCCTGGACACCCGGTTTATCGAGGCAACGTCCCAGCGGCGAACTGTGTCCATGTCCGAAGCATCCTGGTGTTTCCTGGAAGGTTTTAGAAAGCAGTTTGCGAAAGTCCCGCATCCCGCCTTCCCAGGCTTTTTTCCCATAATAAAGCATGTTAATCTCTTCGTAATTGCGCTCATAATCCTGGTCGATATCCCAAGCAAACAGGGTGTACAGATATAGAGTCTGCCACATTGCATACCAACATTCCTTGACCTGCTGGTTAATGTGTTTTTGATAAACACCATCGACGGGAGGAAGCTGGGGACGGAGACCCCGGATTGCGTGTTTGTGATAATATTTCAGATCCGCAATATAAAGATCTTCAATTGGCATAAAAACAGCGCCGCATGCGTCGATCTGCGCATAAGCGATCAGTTGATAGCCCTGCTTTTCAGCAAGTTTTTCCCAATCAAGATATTGTTTGCGATATTTCTTGTTGGTCAAACATTCCGGATCATCGATGGCATGGCGATAACAAATCCGGTTGAAAGACAATTCAACCGTTGCAAAACGCTGATCCGGAAAAATTTCCGTTGGGGCGGCTTCAAAATTTTGATACGCGATGGTATTGATTATGGCGGCTGGTTCTTTACTGAAGACATAGTTCCCAAGTTCGTTGATAAAAGTCCAATAGCGGTTAACCATAAGCGGGCTGCCGCGATCGATTTTTTGGCAGTTTTCACATTGACACCAGCCTGTGCCATCATTGTTGACCAGACGATAACGTCCTGCCGGACTTTGGGAACAGAATTTATGGAGGTACCGCAACAGATTCTCGGACATGATCCGGATCACCTCCGGATTACTTGTACAGGGCTGATATTTATGCCCATCGAGGAAGACGCGTTTGCCATTGATGAGTGGAAAATAGTCGGGATGCGTCTGATAGAGTTCTTCGAGGTTAGCTTTGAAATCGCTCCACTTCTCGTAGTCCAGATAATTTCCGCCGAGAAGATCACTGAAGCAGTGTCCCCCAGCTTGAATTTCGGCCCCACGTTCGCGGAGACCTTTGTGCAGATGCTTCGCCAGATAGGTCTGATGTAATTCGAAAATACGAAGATTGTTTCGCACCATCCAATCAAAAGAATCCCATTTGGGACTGTTGATGTTGGCGGAACCCCAGTTAATCGACCGGTATTCGAATGACGGATTGGAAACAGACTTTCCTTGCAAAACAGCAATCGTGGGTTTGGGGAAAAAGTATTCACCATCTTCGCCCGGCACCAGCCAGCGGATACCACCATATTTTTTGAGCACTTCGTAGACTCCATAGAGAATGCCGATCGCCTGGCGTCCTCCGATGATCATGCTATCAGAACGCACGTCAAGCAGAAAACCTTCCTGGCTAAGCTCCGGATCATTAACCAGCTGCAAGCGGACAGGATACTTGCCTTCAATTTCACAACTGGAGATGTCCGGAGACGGACAGCCGGAAATTTTAGCCAGAAATTTTGCCAGTTCGCTGGCGGCGTGTTGTTCGACCGGGCCGGCGCTTTCGGATAACACAATCGAACAGGCAATCTGTCCATTGTTAGTCAGCATGACGGCAGCATTCAAACTGGAAACGGCAAACAACAGTGAAAAAAGGAATGAAGTTTTTGGCATAACTCAAGGTCCTCGTTGCTTAGGTTGTAGTACCCGTTGTTTGTGACAGGTTGATCATTTTTAATTGACAAATGCCTTATTTGCCATCGGCTGGAGCGCCGTTAGCATTCAAGTAATTTTGGTAACAATTGTAATCCTCATGCCATTTTGCCAGTGTGGGATGCATATATCCCACGCCATAATTCCAGCCTCGGACGGAGCCGTCGATAAACTGCATATTGCTCACCGTTTTGCCATCGCCATGCCAGTAAAAGATATAGGTGGAACTGCCCTGCTGGGAATGGCAATGCATCCACATCAGCTTGGCCGGACGTTGTACCGTGGAAAGCCGGAAAAAATTTCCGGTTGAGCTGACCTTCCAGGTCACAGCTGAACACAGAGAACCGGTTATAGCGTAATTTGTATATTGGAAACTCTTGGCGGAGCGGCTCAGAGCTGTGTGGCAGGTCAGAAGAGAGTGCACCGGTCCGCCGAGTCCCCAGGTCCAGGGCGCATAACCCAGATAATTTCTGGCATAGGCTGACACATAGATGCTGTATACCCTACCTTTGACCGGCGAACTATCGCTGGCCGCGCCATAGGCCCAGTCATCGTGATCCTCAGCATACATGGTACCGAAAAAATGATGTTGCTTGAGTTTGTTCATGCAAATAATGTCCTGAGCTTTGGTACGCGCCTTGCTCAAGGCCGGCAGAAGCATGGAGGCAAGAATTGCAATGATGGCGATAACGACAAGCAATTCAATCAGAGTAAATGCAAACCGTTCAATTCGTTGTAGTTTCATTATCTTTTCATCCTTTTATCAGAAATTAGACTCCAGTTCCGAAATGATATGGGATATGAGTATTCAAATGATTACAGCAACATTTGCATAGATGAAAGACATGGCAATCAGGAGTTCTTCTTATATCTTAATGGTTTAGAAGCAAAACACAACAAGCAAAATTGGTTATTGTTAAGCAAAATTGGTGTCAACACCGAGTTGAAATGGCAGGATTTCGCCGTTTTGATTTGGCGGGCTGCCTTTTGGGACGGGCTCTGGTTATCTTCTGAAAGATGAAAATTTCAGGTTATAAAGCCCCTTACGGTTAGGCGTTAGGGAGTCTTTTTACGGATAAGCGTTATAGAGTGCGCCAGTAAGCTGGCGCACTGAAAGCGGGAGCTTTGCTCCCGCACTCCATATAGGTTTATCGACGGATAGGCGTTATCGACCTGAACTTTTCACACGTTGATAATAACGACGGAAAAATCTCTCCATCTCTGCGTCAAACGGTCGAAAACGTAGTTGTCTTTTATATTGTTAATGATAAACGAGTTAAGTGTTTTTTCTAGGTTTATAGCAAAGATAGAAATAAAACTCACAATTGTCAAGTATGGGATCGAAGAAGCCATCGTCACCGGTAGATACACCCTAGAACCAGGTGTTGTCCTTCGTGGCCTTGAAAATCGGTGAATAGCAGAGATTCTCAACAGAAGAATGAAAAAAGTGAAGCTCACGCGTATTGCGTGAGCTTCACCTATAAATATTTTTTCCAAACAAGAATCTGGAGAAGCATAGTATAAAACGATGCTTCTTGCAAGAATTTAGAATTTTACCAAAGGGGTTTGATCGATGATGCCGGCAACGACTTTTAAGCGGGTACCATCAGGTACCTCGGCCTTCAAGCGCAGGGTATTTTTGCCAGCCTTTAGAAGCTCCGGTTTACCCTGAATCTGCAGCGCCAGCGGCAGACTGTCGGCATCTCCCGTGAACCAGCTTCCGTCCGAAAATTCAGCGATGCTGTTCGGGGGAAAAACTCCGGCAACGCGAATTTCACCCATCTGCAGTGCCGCGACCGGACGTTCTTCGGTGAAGAACGAATGCCAGTCCGCGATCATGACCGCACAGGTTTTGCCAGCCGGCAGATGATTCATCCACACCGAAGATACCGCAATCCGGGTAAAGTCCGGTAATTCCGCAGTAATATGGCAGGGATTGCCAGTCACTCTATGGTTGTTGAAATACATGCTGTCAGGCCAATCATTGCCTTCATTCTCAAATTCAGTCGGTGCGAATTCCATCTCCGGGTCTAACTGCCGATGATAATAAGGCCAGAGATATTCCATCACTTGGGCTGCCCCATTTTCAATCAGAGCGCAATATTTCCAGCCAGTGAAATCAATTTTGACCAGTTTTTCACAAAGTCCGGAGGCCTGCAGCCGAATGCTGCGCAATTGAAAATTCAAAACTTCCCCATTGCCATCTCCATGGATCCAGACCCCGAAACCGTACTGCCCCTGCAAGTTCAGCGGAGGGGTAAACCGTTGCTCAAAACGGGCGCAGCCAATCGGCTTTTGCGCCGTGGCTGTGAAGCGGACAGCGTCTCCATGCGGAGAAGCTTGCCGGGAAATTTCCGCTTTGACCGTGCGAGAAGTGAAGACAGCGATGGAGGCAAAATTCTGCACTGGCATCAGGGCGACTTCTTTTTCAGGAGCAGGCTGTTCGGCATCGCCTAAACTGGAATACTGTGGATTGACCAATTGATCCGTATCGGGAGCATCCGAGCCTTTTGTGGTCTTTACAGCGGATTTATTTTTCGTCCGATTATGCAGAGGTTCAAAGCGCAGCAGAAACGGCGTTTGCGGCTCACAAGGATTGTCGAGCACAATCTCCGCATCACCCTGTTGGAATTCAGCGACTGCCTGTGAATAATAGGCAGGATATAAGCCATCTTGGCATAAATGGCATTCACGGTCATTGACGCAATCTTTTTCTTGCGGCGTCAATTTTCCTGACAAACGCAGTTTCTCATAACGGCGAATCATTTCGGCAAAACGGCGTACTTCTTCGCATTTTTCGAAGACCTCCAGCGCTAACCCCTGGAAAGAAAGGGAAAAGTCATTGGCCAAGCCGAGTCGCCCCATATTTTCATAAACATCCGTCGTGATACGATCCGCTTCCACCGGATTCTTCGCCGAATTAACCCCTAAATACCACCAGCCCAGATTCTGTGGCAGCAGGGTATTCTGCTGCGAAGCTCGGTTAACCTCGGCATGCCGATCCAGAAATTTTTTCTGAGCGCGTGAGGGTCGGTCCCAAGCTCCCATGCGGGAGCGCACGTACCAGAGATTATGAAACATAGAGCTCATTTCCATGCCAGCGGGTTTATGCAAGCGTTTAGCGACTTCGTAGACGAATTTGGTGCTGTAGTAAAAAAGGAAAATGGAGCCTTCCAGGGTATTAACGCCTTCCAAAGCATCAAAGTAGATAGCATCAAAGCCACATTCATTGAAGCAGTCGGCGGTATTCTGAGCCACTTTATGAAAGAGGGGGCCGTCAATATCCGGAGCAAACAAGCCATAGCTATTTTTTAGGTTGTGGCCGGCTGCGCCTTTGCAATGCGCAGCCGGAACGGTGCCGAAGGCTCCACGCACACATTGATCCAACAGCTGATCCCCCAAAGCGGTGAATTCGATGATCTCATCATCCCAAAGGACATATCGGGTGGAATTAAAATGGGAAGTATGAATCAAGCTGATCTCAGCCGTATCCTCGGCAATCGGGATTTGTTTCGTGGTGGCATCAATATCGGAAGTGAGGGTAAAACAGCGGTTGTAGCCCAAAAGGGGATCGGGTTTGGGGTGAACCAGAGTGCAATTCGGATCAATCAAAGAGGAATAGCTGTGCAGAATGGACTGAATGCCATTTTCGTGCAGACGGTTCACTACGGCTCGTAAACTTTCCCGGCCTTCCGGAAAAATCGGACGATAGGGTTCAAAATCACCAAAACTGAAATTTTTGCCTTCGGCGCCATGGAAATCGACTTGAGTGATGCCAATGGCCTTCAGCATGGCAATCCATCCATCCAGGTTTTGCGGGGTCAAGCTGCCCGGCAGATAGGCACCATAACTCATCAGATAGCTTCCCTGCATCTCTTTGGCATCTTTGGCAAAGGCACCGGAACATGGCATCCAGGGGATATGTTCAGTCTCGTTTTGCGTAATTTGCTGCATCAAGCTACGAAGTTGCGATTTTAGTGTTGTTGCGACAATAAAAGCACTACCTGCCAGCCCAAAGTGGGAATAAGCTTCTGCATACAACAACGGGAAAATACCGGGCAGATCGGCAGCATCGGTCTTCAGATTAAGGGACATGCCGATGCAGACACTTTCCCGATCGGTCAACGGCGCAATCTGGGCAAAACGCAACACTGCGGGTTGTTTGCTGCCATTTCCCAGAAAGGAACGAACCGCGAAACGGATCCCGTTCACCCGTGCTTCCACGTCCAATTGAACTTCGGCGTCATTTTCGAAGCGGAGCGTCAGAGTTTTGTCAGTCCCTTCTGCGGCACTGGCATTCACATACAACGGTTTTTCAGAGCTCAAGGGGTGTATCCACTCATTGGTGAAAGCAGGCCGAGGAGTGAAATACGCCAGGCGCGCAAAGGGCAAGGATTCGCGTACCAGATTTTCCCCATTGGGACAGCCAACAAAAGTGACCTGTCCGGCTGCATTGATGCTCAATTCGGTAGTTTTACTTGAATACTGCATACTCATTTTACGGAAATAGATTCCGCCTTTTTTGCTGGTGTTCTGGTGCTTAATATGAATGAAACATTTGGACTTATCCGAACGGTCGGATGAGGGGGACAGC
>JBAXYW010000033.1:0-16638 GCA_041670605.1 Lentisphaeria bacterium | reverse complement strand
TTCTGAATAAGCTGCAGCAACATGAAAGAGGGCAGGACAATAGTGTCTGGCGTAGCAAAGGCCTGTTTCTGGCATCCAACCAAGGAAGTGGATATTTTGACTGGGATAATGACTTTATTGCCGGCGATAACAACCAGATACAACCCGATCGGGAATATATCGAACGCTGCTGGCAATTGTTATTGAATCAGGGGGAATATACAGCTGGGACTCCTTTGTATGCTGTGACAAAATCAGACCCAGAAGCGGGCTTGGTCAGTTCGAGTCTGAATGACGGAGTCTCACTATTTTATTATCTTGGACATGGAGCGTATGATTATTTTACGACCAGTGGCTTTAACGTCGCAGCTGCCAACAGCCTGAGCAATGGCAACGCCTTGCCTTTTGTGGTGTCTCCTGTCTGTCATACCGGGAATTTTGCAGTTACTGCCGGCGATTGTCTCAGCGAAGCATTGCTGAACAATCTAAATGGCGGTGCTGCCGCAATCCTGTCCTGTACGGGCGAGAGCTTTTGGAAAGCCCCGATTGTTTTGTTCTGGAAATTCACCGATTCCTTGCTGTCAGAGAGGCCACGCTTGCCGGATACCGGTACCATTGCTTTGAACAGCATCATTGAAGGGATTCGCTATTGTCAGACAACCACAGATGATGAGACGGGAGCTCAGAAATATTTTTTGGAGCTGATGCATCTGTTTGGCGATAGCAGCCAGGTGCTCCGCCTTGCTGGTGAACGAGATCTGCAGGTGGAATACGAATGGACTGCAGCGGGCTTGCAGGTGCAGCTTTTCTGGCTGGGAGAAAACGGGAATATACCTGTGTCGGGCGCCAAAGTCTGTCTTGAGCTGGGTACGCTCGGGGAATATGTTTCAGGATGCAGTAATGATGCTGGACAGGTCTTGTTGCCAGTCGAGCAGATTTATCCGAGTTATACTTTACGCATCCTGGATGCCAGCGCCCCCTTGCAGGAAGTCAGCTTGCCGAATTTGGACTACGATAACAATGGCGTTATCAGCCATCAGGAAATGCTGACTTGGCTTAGCGAATGGGATGCCACAGCGGAAAAGCCTGCGCAGCAGCTGTCCAGCGCCTTGGCTCAGTGGCAAGCAAGCGGCAGCGCGGAGACCCGGCAGGGCGTTCAGCAGCCGGACAACGTTGTGCCGGTTTATCTGCCTGCTGAACTCCAGTTACAGATCGCCTGCCCGAATTCGCAGGAATTGAAACGCTTGCATGATGCCGGAGCCGAAATATTAAATTTCGACAATGGAATCGCTTATCTCGAAGGCCGGCAAGAATTGGCGGATCGCTTGGCGGCAGCGGAATTCGACATTGTCAGTGTCTCGGTAATTGATCGTAGCAAGACTCGCTCAGCGGATGGCTATCCAAGCTTTGAAGAACTACATGATGAATTGTTTGATACCGCTGCCCAATATGCAACTTTCTGCCGTTTATCTTTGCTGGGAAAATCTGTTCAGGGGAGGGAGATTTTGGCATTGCGAGTGAGTCTGGCCGAGGAAGGAGCCGAAGTCCCGGAATTACTGATCGTGGGTGGCATTCACGGCGATGAACCCCCCGGTATCGAAATGGTCAGGCGTCTGCTGAAGTATCTCTGCGAACAGGTGAGTTCGGAAGGGACCGACGAGGCTGTACGCATGCAAAATATTTTGCAAAATTGTGTGCTTTGGCTGATTCCTATGCTGAACCCGGATGGACTCGTGCTCGGGCAACGAGAGAATGCCAACTATGCCGATTTGAACCGGAATTTTCCTGATGGCGTAGTTTTGGAACCGGAAAACCTGGGCACTTTTGCCGCTGGTGACAGCCTCCGCTTGGCGGGTTTGCAACCGGAACAGATTCTTATTATGCGCTGGCTTGCTGCACGACGAATTACTGCGGCCTTGCATCTGCATACTGGCGCCCTGAAAATATGTTATCCTTATGGGAATTACAAAACAGACCTATCCGACGCTATTTCACTAGATGATGATAGATTCAAGGAACTGGCGTTGCAGTATGCAGGATTAAACTCTGATATGGATTTAAGTGATCCAGAACAGGTCGAGAATGCTGCAGCGTGGTATCGTGTTAATGGGGAATTAGCTGATTGGCAGTATCGCTTTTTAGGGACTCTGCCTTGGACTGTAGAACTGGTTGGACCCTATGAGAATAAAACCCCTCCCTACGATACGATGGAGCAACTTTGGGATGCTAACCGGCCAGCCTTGCTAGGCTGGATGGAACAGATCGCGATCCTCTACCCAATCGGCTTGTCTGTTTCCACACGCAGCAATGACGGCACCTGGTGGGCACAATTCCAATTCGAACAGCCGCAATACCTTCCAGGTTATCAAAACCCCATGAAGGTACAGTTCGGCGATTTTTCGTCAAATGTGCCGACGGCTCTGATTCTAGTCAGCAAAACACCTCTGGATTGGGCGATCAGCGCTGGGGTCAGTGGGCTCCAGCCATTGGCCAGTCGTCCTGAGGAAGACAATCAGACAGCTTGGCTTTTCTATCCCGGCGAAAGTGGTTGGGGTGACGGGGTGGCGAATTTTACCCTGCTGCCTCCGGAAGATACCAGTAACGAAGCAATCTTTGCTGCTGAATTGTTCTGGGATGGTGGTCAATGGGACTGCTATCCAAAACACTGGTTGCCACTGCCGGAAAGAGAGATCGATTTCGCCTGGACAAAGGGTTGGAATATGATTGCCTTTCCCATGATCCTGAAGGCTTCTCTGAAATTGCCGTTTACTGCCTTTTGGGAATGGAGGGACAATCAATTCCACAATACTTCGGGGTTTGCCTCTGGACAAGGCTGTTTTGCTTACGCAGATACTGCCGGAACTGCATTGTTCAGCGGCTGGATGACCGAGCTCCCCCCCATGGTGCCGCAAAATGGCTGGAATTTCAAAGGAGTACTCTGGAAACGCCGTGCTGAAGCGCAGGAACAAATCCTGATCCTGGATAATGTTCATAAGGTGCCACAGATCCAGCAGGAAATCCTGCCCGGCGCTGCCTTCTGGCTCTTTCAATAAATCCAAGTCCTGTTTGTGAGCAGAGAGATGTTCAGTCCCGAAAGCGACAAAATGTCCGAATCCCTGTGAGAAATACACGTTGAAAACTGTTTTTTCAAGGAAAAAACAAAAAAACTGAAAAAACATTGTTCTGATTTGCTTTTAATATAAGAAAAGCTAGTATATTACTGAATCTCCTTTTTTTGGCAGATGTCCATGTTTAAAATATAAGTTTCTCTCTGTGTTGTATAAGGAAGTTGAAACATGTCAAAAAGACAATTGAAAGCCTCCTGGTTTTGCTTTGTAGTGTGGTTTGCTTTTGCCCTTCCATTGGCGAATGCCGCTGAGGACACCTTTGATTTCAATACGATTGTTGTGGATGGGGAATTGTATCTTTGGAATCGGATCTCAGATATCCTTGATCTGGCACGTGGAGGACTGGCTGGCGGGCCGGGGCTTGGAGCAGAAGTGGCTGTTACCGAATATGTGCAGCTTGGGGCGTATGCCTGTTATGAACGCGGAGTAACTTTCCCACATTTTGTGATTCCCTTCTGGCTCGTTGATTATTATGAACGCAACGAACCGATCTTTATTTCCCACGAAGGACGTTACGCGACTGCTGTTTTTGGCCCCTGGCGCACGGAAACAAAAATTGATGTTTCCATGCTCAATCGCCATTTTCCCCGTAATAAATGGGATGTGCGCGCTCAACTGTCTGCTGCGGTTCTTCACGCCTATGTGGCGGTCAGCCCGACGGAATTTTGGGACTTGCTGGCAGGAGTGGTCGGCGGGGATCCCTCAGGCGATGACGAACGGCTCGATTATGTTGCCACTCGTTATCCGGCGGATCAGTTTGGCCGCGGAGTCTGCAATATCCTGTTCGGAGTCTTTGAAATTCCTGTCAATATGTTACGAGTTACCGCTTCCGAAGGCGACTTGCCTGGCATGTCCAAAGGGCTCGGTTTGGGGGTTTGGCGTTTTCTCTGTCGGGAAGTGGTTGGCGTCGTCGAATTCGTGACGTTCCCCTTTGGCTGGCAGCCAATTATCGAACCGGAATACATCTTTCCTGTCAATCAGAATGCTACCTGGCGGGTGTATAAACCTTCCTTTCATAAACAGTATTGAGTTTTTCTCTTGATTTTTTATCGATAACCCGCCGTTTCTGAAACAGCGGGTTTTTTTGGGCTTGGAGGTCATGGTAAAAACAGATCAATATGCATTGCTTGGTTGGCCTGTTGGGCATTCCGCTTCCCCGATACTCCAGCAAGCAGCCTTCCAGTCGGTAGGAATTTCGGCTGTCTATGAACTTATGGCAGTACCGCCGGAGAACCTGCCAGAGGCCATTCAGCGCCTGAAAAATGAGGGTTATAAGGGGTGGAATGTGACCGTCCCTCATAAGGAAACCGTGTTGCCTTTATTGGATGCTCTTGACCCGATTGCAAAAAAAATTGGCAGTGTCAATACTGTTTTGCCAAAACAGGGAATGCTCTGGGGCTATTCTACGGATGGTTATGGATTTGAGAAGGCGCTTGAACGCAATTTTCATCTGCCCCTTGCCGGAAGTCGCATTTTGTTTCTTGGTACGGGCGGCGCAACCAGGGCGGCTGCTGTCTATGCAGCATTGCGGGGTGCTGCCGAAATCACTCTGGTGAATCGTACTACGCGTAGAGCCGAAGCTTTGGCGGCCTGCATCCACCATGTGGCTGCGGACTGCCAAATCCATGTTCTGCCTTTGTCAGAACTGGATGCTGTCGCTGATGCTATGCGGCAAACCCAGGTGCTTATTCATGGTACGTCGTTGGGCTTGCATCCGGATGACCCGCTGCCTTTCCCAGTGTCCAGAATCCCTCAGGAACTGCCGGTTTTTGATATGATCTATGGGAAAACCCGATTTCAACAGCAATTGCACGAGCAGGGCAATCCAGTGGTTCCTGGCTGGGATATGCTGATCTATCAGGGCTGCCGCAGTTTTGAAATCTGGACAGGACTTTCTGCGCCTGAGCAGGCGATGCGTCAGGCTTTAGTTGACAATGGAAAAATCTGATCAGGAGGTGTACACGATGAGCACAAGAAGAATTTTTGTTTTGCTGGCTTTGTTATTTTTATTTTCCTGTCGTACGGTTCAGCCGCCCAGTCGACCGGTAGCAGGTTTTTATCCAACCGTGGATGTCTCCCGTCGCCTTGACGATCTACAGGCTTGCACAATCGCGGAACAACAACTTCGCGACGCCTTGCAATCCATGCATATATGGGAGCTTTTGCAGGCCGCGGGTATGGAGGACAAGGAATCCGCCCTGATTTGCCGTGGCTTGGGCGAACGTGGCTATGCCGAACTCGATGCACGCCGGGCAGGCTCCCCGCTCCATTGGGTCACTTTCGCCAGCCCGGACGGGAAAAATCTGGAAATCAGTGCGGCGTTTTTGAACGCACCGCCGCCACGCTGCCGCTTCGATGTTATGTTGGAAAAAAAACCGAACCGGCAGGAAGGGCGGAAAATCATTCGAAATCGCAAGACGGAATATCAGTATCTTCGCATCTGGGGCTGCCCGATGAACGAAGGCAACTCGCTGGAAATCTGGAATGTTTCCGGGGAAAGCCGCAAGGACAAGAGCTATTGGGAAGTGCGCCGTAGCTTCCTTTTTCAATAAGCTGCTTTATATGGAGTGCGGGAGCGCAGCTCCCGCTTTGCAAACTTCGTCAAACCGTTGCACTCCATTAAGCCTACCTGAGTCGCGCAGTCTGAACTACAAACATAGACGTACTCAAAGTTGCCAGGAAAGCCTTTAAAAGGATAAACGCCGCGTGTTTCCGGAACTAACAGAGCGTGTGCAACTGGAGTTGCAGCGTCACAATACGGACTGGGCGGCTCGTTGGAACCTATGGTGTCGCTATGGCGGCATTCCGGGCTGCGGGTTGGGACAGATTGTGGATCCGCCTTTACGAGGGTGGGTGGAGACTTTCCTGCCTTGGCGCGAATTCGCCAGCTCTCTTCGCCGTCTGGGACGGGCTTTTCTGCCTGACCCGGAGTGGTTGCCCTTGATTTTGCAGAGTGAAGACCCGGATGCTCACTGTATAAAGCAGAATATTTCTCCACTTTCTCTGCTGGAATTCTGGCAAGGATTGCCCAAAAACTTCAGGGGAAAATTATGCTTCCCCCCCGAGGAACTGCTCCCGTTTTTTTGTGCTTTGGCCGATCCATCCCGTTATGGAACTGCTCCTGAGCGATATCCGGAACAAATCCACACTTTCCAGAGGCTGCTCAATAGCCGAACACCAACACAGCCAATTCATTTGCTTGATCTGGGTTGCGGTGTCGCCCTGGGTTCTCTTGAATTACTCGAGACGGCCAGAGCCTGCGGGTTTAATAATGCCTGGCTGACTGGCATGACTGCCCAGCCCCTGGAAGCATGGATGGCAACACAAAGAAAACTCCCCCATGACCCCCCGAGAGAAAAACTTTTTCAAACCCGATTTGCAGGACTGCAGGGGACTTTTCTGACGGGACAAGTGCAAAAATTCCACCTGCCTGAAAAATATAATTTTATTTTTTGCAATGGTCTGGCCGGGGGACGATTTTTGCAATATGATGCGGACATCCTGGCTTTTCTGGACTGCTGCTGGCAGCATCTGGCGCCATGCGGATACGTGTTACTCGCCAATCATTTTCATGAAGGCTGCTGCCGGGGAGTGGACAGACTCCTGAAACTGGCGCAACTGAATGGCTGGCAAAAAGAAGGCACTTGGCAAAACCTGCTGCTTATACAATCATAATTTTTCCAGCAGAACAACGACCTGAGCCACCATCGCTTCCCCCCGTCCAACGGCATCCAGCTTCTCATTCGTTTTGGCTTTTACGGATATCCGATCCAGTGGACAAACCAATAAACGGGCTAGATTTTCCCGAATACGTTCAATATAGGGTGCCAGTCGCGGAGTTTGGGCGATCAACGTTGAATCCAAATTTACCAACTGCCAGTCTTTTACTTCAGGAAGAGCACGTATCGTGTGTAACAACATGGCGCTGTCGGCATTTAACCATGTGGTGTCCTGATCGGAAAAGTGTTGTCCAATATCGCCCAGGGCTAAAGCTCCCAGTAAGGCGTCGATGATGGCATGCAAAAGCACGTCGGCATCCGAATGTCCCAGTAAACCCAGTGTCTGGCCAGGCACTGCAAAGCCACCCAGCAATAAGCGTCTTCCGGGAACCAGCTGGTGGATATCATAGCCCTGGCCGATTCGCAGTTCCATTGCTTACCTCGTTTCGCTGAGTTCTGCTACCAGCTCCGCGGCAAGATCGATGGCCAGCTGGCGAAGAGCCGTGCGAAGGGCGATTTCCCGGTCATGCAGCTTTGGTAAATCCGCTTGGCCAGTTACTTCGCCGCTGCGCAAAAGCTTTCCTTGCACAGTGGAACTGTATACTTCGTATTCAACTTTGATGCTGATGCGGTAAAGTACCGCCTGATAAGCATCTCCATCGTAATCTCGATAATCTTTTTCCCGCAGTTTTGAGCGAGCCAAGCTGCGATTGTCCAAATTTTTCATGGTCAGTTTCAAATTGGCTGCGGTTGCAGAATCCGGGCTTGCCAAATGCAGGCCGGGTTCGTTAGCGATCCGTTCCGATAAAGCGTTTTTGAACAATGCTGTCAATGCGGATTCGCTCGTCAGATTGTCGATTTCAGAAATGGCCAGATTTTTTAATTCCGGATGCATTGCTGGATTGCCCAAGTGATAAACGCAGGAATTGAGAAAAAAGATCAAAACGATGTAAGGGGCGATTGTTTTCATGGCAATGTAGCGTCTGTGGGGTTGCTAATTAATTCAAATTGAAGTCGGCGCGCAGGATATCCTTGGCGTCCTGAGCCGCCCGTGTTCCGGGAAATTCTCTAGTAATATCGAGCAGATAGCGTTTTGCAGCATCCGGGCGGCGGTGCCGGCGTTTCAGATAGAATCTGGCCTGAATCAGGAGCCGGTCTGCTTGTGTCTCCTGCGCATTGCGCAACAGTTGTTCGGCTTGCGCACGTCCGGGATGTTGTGCTGGCGTTTTGGCCAGGAACGTGTGGGCTTCGCGAACCGCAGCGCGAAGCTTGCGCCCATCCCCATCACCCCTCCGGCTGAATCTTTCCAACAGCAGGGCAAATTTCAGGCGAACGTCATTTTGTTCCGGGTCTTTTTTCAAAATGGCCTGATAGACATTTGCGGCTTCCTCAGGGTTGTCGATTTCCAGCAGTAATTCTGCCAGTTTCAAGCGATCTTTCAGAGAAACATGAATCGCCGGGGTTTCCCGGACAATTAATTCATAGATCGCGGTAGCGGTCTGTTTATCATGAATGCCCAGAAAAGTGCCTTTTCCGAACTCGAAACAGTCCGCTAACTGGCGTAATTCGTCAACCGTTTTTTCGTAGGACATATAGAGAGGATAGCCTTTGATCAGAGCTTCATAATTCTCTTTGGCAACATGAATCTTTCCTGCCAGCAACTGGCATTTGGCTTGTTTCGCAAGTAAAAAAGCGATGTTCGCTTTTTCAGTATAAAGTTTGGACAGTTGTCCATAGATTTTGGCAGCTTTTTTGTAATGCCCTGCGGTTTCAGCTGTTTCGGCAGTCGTCTGCCGGACCTGAATTTCGTCAATTGTATCGGGGTTCTGTTGCCACAGGGAGGTACAGCTATTCAGAAAGAGGAGCAGACAGCTTGGCAACAGAAAAGAAAAAAACAGCAATTTATTCATCAAAAGTCCTTATAATGTGGTTTCAAGGTGATTCAGAAAAACGGGTGGCGCGGCGATGTTTTCAGAGAGGTCAGATATCGAGATCGATTTTGACGTTCGGGAAAGCGGTCAGACGAAACATGATCATCGCCTGAAATTCATTGTAATCCCAGCCAACACCAAGAACCATGGTCCAGCAGTGCAACTGCCGGGAAATCCGGTAGCTGTGTTCGGCCAGACGATGCTCTTCAAAATCATATTCCACGTGCACTTCGGCTGAGGTGCGCGAATCAATCGGAATGTACAGCTCTGTAACCAGGGTATCGGCCGTTTCAAAGTATTTTTTGATATAGCTGCTTTCTCCAGTGATATCGACCAAGCTGCTGCCCATCGAGTAGGTACTGCGGGAAACGTGATCATTGCGGTAAATGTAGCGTAACGTGGCGTTGATTTTTTCTTCTTCACCATAGCGCAAGCCGTATTCCCCGCGCTGGACGTCTGCTTCCCCGATGTCGTAGAGCAAGGCAGCCCACGTCTGAAAATCTGGACGGATATTGACGGCTAGGCGATTTCCGAAATCCCCCCAGTATTTGCCGGATTCTTCCCCGCGGTCAAAATGCACGTCTGCGTAACTTTGCCAATTCAGCAGAGTCCGGATTTTTTCTGCCTGCCGGGTCTGCCAACGTTGATCCAGGCCGAGGCGAAGGAAATGCTGCTTCTGCAATCGGTCGATCTCATCGAAAAAGTAAAGATGATCCCGATCTTCCGAGGGTTCCGGCGCAAACGTATAATTTAGATAGGGTTCAATCACATGACGAATACCATTGATATTCAAACTTTGCAAATTCCATTCCTGCCAATCGCTATGAAATTTACTCTTCATTTCCAAGCCGAATTCGGAAGCAAAACGGGTTCGGCTGCCGCCCACGTTATCATAATTACGAACCGGATAGAGATTGTAGGGAGCATCCGGATTATCCGCAGCGATCAAGTTTGCCAGATCGGTTTCCCTGATTTTGCTTTGGCTGGTGCGGCTGTATGAAGTGGCCCGGAAGCTGGCTCGTGGCGTCAGAGTCACTATTTCCTTGATGTCCAGAGGGAGGGAAAGGGTATGCAGGGTATCTGTCCGGAAACTGGCGTAATCCTCCGCATCGTCATGCAGTAGGGCAAGGTAATCGGCTGCCGGGATGAATTCGACGCGGTCGAGATCACTGTTTCGCCATTTCAGGCTATAGTAGCCCAAGCTGTTTTCACTGTTGTATAAAAGCGGACTGTCCAGCACGGCAAGACGGGGAATGGTCAGGCGAAGTTCAGGAAGTTGCTGAACGGTCGTATAAAATGTATTGACTCGGGGACGGGCATTCAGGGATACATTGAAATAATCATGATCATAACTCAGATCCGCAAAGGTTTTGGACTGTTCAAAATGCCGGTAATCCTGGCGAAACCAGTCTTCCAGCATCGCAGAATCACTCAACCAGTCCAGATTCAAGCGCAGAGACAAGCCTTTGCTGAGAACTTGTCGGTAATAAGTCTTGACTCGAAAACGATCTTCTTCTACCTCAAAGCGCCGGTTGAAGCCAGGCGAGGTTTCTGTGGGATCGAGGTCATGAAGAGCATAGAACTGAGTACTCAATTCGCGTTCAGCACTCTCGTATTCATTACTGTACCCAGCGCCAACGCCACGCTTGGACATCAAATCCAAATAAAGCCGACTGTCGCCAACACGTTCATTTTTCCAGATTCTGCCGATTTGGAGATATGCCCCGCGTTTGCCGGAATACCCCGGTTTGAGTAGCAGGCCGGCTTGCCCAACATTGGTGCTGCCCCAAAGCCAAGGCAGATATAAGACCGGGACAGATCCAAATTTAAGAACAACATGTTTCGCGGTAAAGCTTTGATCCGGATGATGTGTAATTTCAGCAGCCTCGATGCGGTAGTGGGGGTTTGGGCAGTCACAGGTTGTCAGCCAGCCGTGACGGATCTGTTGATTGCCCTGCTCATCCATCGTTCCTTCAGCCCCAGCTGCATACCAGATTTTGCTGTCCAGACGAAAGGGGCCAAAATGCATCGTTTTGTCCTGAAAATTTCCTTGTAGTGCGGGTGCATGCCAACTGCCCTGATCTTTCAGAGTGATCACGACTTCTCCCTGTGCGGTGTAATCATAGGTTTTCTGGTTGATCGATGCTTCGCGCGCCGTCAGTTGGATCACACCATAGGTTACATGGACATCTCCTTTGGCAAGAATTTCCCCGGTTTCTATATTATGAGATAATTCATCCGCCTCGATTTTCAACTCATCCGCAGGGAGCAATTCATTGAAATCCTGGGCATGAATCCCTCCGAACATGCTGAATAAAAGGCCAATAACAAGCAATACAGAACAGCTTGAGCGCATCGAATAACTCCAAAATGCATGACGGATAACAAAAAAACACATTTTCAATAAATATAACCCCTATCCCGGATTAACAAACAAAATGCTGAAAATATTTGGCAAATATTTGGCAATCAGCAGTAATTGGTTTTCTAAGCTGGTGCGAGCTTATGGAATCTCGGCATCCGCACGTGGATGCCAGCAGAGCGGGCAAAAAGTGTTTTCGCTTCTATTTGTTATAGTCCGGCGTTCTCATCTTAGCCCCGGGGTCAGCATGTAAGGGTGTAAATAGTGCCCTGAACGGGGGCACCTCAATGATCCGTTTCATACCCCAGATATATTTTAAGTTAACGCCAATAGGCGTCCTCGCTGGCAGCCCTTGTCGCGGTTTTGTTTTTGTCTCGAAAAACGGAGAGGTGAGCGATTATCGCAGCAGCCTGAAAGGGTGTTTTTTGCCTGTTTTAATGGTCATACTTTGCTGCAGGATTTCACCTGCATCAGAGTCCGGCAGGCGTGGCATCCGGTCGTTTTTTTCTGTGCAGCTGATTTCCTGCAAAGCGATGGCCAGGCCACGGAGGAATTCTGTTCCGCAGAAGTGACAGGTAGACAAGACTTCTTCGCGTTTCAAACTTGTATGCCCGACATTCAGATTTTGTCCACAGGCCAGCACTGCTGCTGAGACGCGGCAGCCAAGAGCATGAGCCAGCACAATTTCCATCACCAGATCATGCCCCAGGATTTCAGCACCATTCCTGCGGGCTAGGGCGGCTTCTGCTCCAGTGCAGAAGTGGAAGCCCGGCAGTGCCTGATAGGTGCAGAGTCGAAAACGGACCCCAACTTGATCCAGGGCATTGACCACTTCTGAATTAAATTCTTGTGATAACGCAAGGCTTAAATCAGGGAAAGGTTCGTCCAATAAGTCATGCAAACCATCCAACGGAGAAAACGCATGCCCATTGAGAAAATCTGTCAGCAGAGTCCAATTGCCGGTCTTGATCTCCGGAATCAAACTGATTCCATTGTCAAAATAGATATGCTTGCGGATGCCAAGCTGTCGGGCGGTTACCAAAGGCAGAATGCAGGGATAAAGACCCATACCTTCGCTGAGATGGCGATGTCCATGGGAAACCAGTATAGGGATCCCACGACAGGCGCCGTACTGCAGACACGGGTGGAGCCGATCTGGTGTCGGGTGCGTCGGCATTCCCGGCAATTTTGCAAGCGATATGCAGGCCGGAGCCGCGTCAAAGAGCGGTTCCGTCACAAAGCCCGGGCCAAACTGCAAGAAAAATTCTGCGTCCTCAACTCCGGGTAAATGTTCTCGCAGGCAGGAATTGGCCAGGAGGACTCCCCGCTGCAACCGCTCAACTGGGCGCAATTCTGAATCAGGGAAATGAGAAAACTCTACCATGTCGCTTCCAGTATTTGATGTGCTGGGGCAAAAATCGAACTGGCTTCTGAAGATGCGGGCCAGGCATACGTCCATTCGGTTTGCTGATAATCCAGCATCCTTCCATTGCTTTGGATGATTTCCGTTGGAACTTTCAGGCGGAACTGAAAGGTGAGCCCGGTGCCCAATTTCTGTAATCGAGTCCGCGTTTCTTTACTCAAATCCGTCGGCAGCGGGGTCAGATTTCCCTTGAAAAAAGAATCCCCCAAGGCATTTTTGCTGAGTTGAAAATCTCCAAAAATCCCACTGTTAATGGCCTTTTCCCCATCGCGTGATAGGACGATGATTTCGACATGCCGGATTTTGTCTTGGATATACTGGCGGTATTGGCGTACTTCCAAAGCATTTTCAGTGAAAAATTGTCGGACGGCTTTTTCATCCAGAAAACTGCCTCCAGCCTCTTTATGTTTGCTGCCCAGGAAGATGGATACATGTTGCCAGAGACTGGCATATTCTTCCGGAAAGGAATACTCATAAGTTACAACACACGAAGCATCCCGGTGGAAGACCAGACTTTGCCGGAAAGTCAGGCAGCCGGAAAAAAACAAACTTACAGCAAGATACAAAATTAAAAATGTCCGCATCCGCAATCCTGTTCTCATCCCCTTTTCGGGAAAATGAATTATAGTATTAGCTTTGCTTTATAAAATAACTCCTGTCCGTCGAAACTGCCAGTCCGACTGGAGAAAACCCGGCAGTGCTATGCTGCCCAGGCTGGCGTAGCCTAAGGAGACTTTTTTCGCAGTATGGAAATCGTTGGAATAGGACTTTCCGGCGGCGCGGACAGCGCGGTCGCAGCCTACTTGCTCAAGCAGAATGGCTGCCAGGTGCGCGGCTTCACTATGTGTCTTTTCCCCGGCAGCAATACGGAGAAGGCAGCCAAAGTCGCTGAAAAACTGGAAATTTCTCTTCAGATTTTGCCCTTAGAGAAGCGCTTTGAAGAGAGCATCATTTCAAGTTTTGTGAACAGCTATGCAGATGGTTTTACTCCCTCTCCATGCGTGCTCTGCAACCGGAACTTCAAATTTGGCATCATGCAGCAGGCTATTCTGGCGTCCGGTTGCACCCACATGGCCACCGGCCATTATGCGCGTCTGGGACAAGCGGAAGGCGGACGGGTGCGCTTGCTTCGTGGATCCGATGCTGGCAAAGAACAAAGCTATTTTCTCGCCCAGCTTTCACAACAGCAACTGGCGAAAGCCAGATTCCCGCTGGGAAATTACCGAAAAGAGGATGTCCTGCAACTGGCCAACTCTCAACAACTGATTGCCCCTCAGCAGGGTGAAAGTCAGGATCTCTGCTTCCTGCCAGATGGCGACTTTGCAACTCTGGTGGCTACGCGTCGGCCTGAGCTCTGTCAGGAAGGATGGATTGTTGATCAAAACGGACGAAAACTGGGCAAACACCAAGGGGCTTTCCGCTACACCAGAGGGCAACGCCGCGGACTCGGCCTGGGGGGAGGCCCCTGGTTTGTGTTGGACGTTATGATCTCTGAAAACCTCCTGATTGTCGGAACGGCCGAAAAACTTCTCTCGCAGAAGGTGCTGCTTACCGGTATGAACTGGCTCAGACAAACTCCACCCGTAGGAGAAAAACTGTCCTGTATCGCCCAAGTCCGATATCGTATGTCCCCAAAACCGGCGGAGTTGCAGAACCTGCCGGATAACCAAGCAGAAATTACTTTTCTGCAAGCAGTCTCTGCAATCACCCCAGGACAGCTCGCCGTATGTTATGATGACCAGGAAGTCATCGCCTCGGGCTGGATCGCTAAACAAAACTCTACCCCGGATAGCAACTGAAACATTATGAACAACGAAAATTCCAGGACTCTAACAAAAAAGAAGACGGCCTTCTGGGGCATGGCCGCCGTCGTTTCCGCTATTATCCTTTTTAGTACGATTGAAGTCGTCAGTAAAAACATTGCTGGAAAATGTCATATTGATGCATATATGATGGTTTTTCTGCGTTTTTTCGGTACGGGTCTGATTTTATTGAGTCTTGGTTTACCGGGCTATTTGCAGCGTGGCGGAACCTTGGGATGGCGAGACTGGAAAAACTTTATTCTGAATGGATTAATTGGCATTACCATCAGTTTGACCTTGTTTCATGCCGCCATCTCAATGTTTGAAAATGCCTCTTCCTCCGCTGTTGTGTTCAGTGCCAATGCCGTCTTTGCGATTGTTATTGCTCGTTTTATGAATCACGAACCCTGGGCCGCCCATAAATGGGCCGCACTGATCCTCGCTCTTGGGGGAATTGCACTTTTTATCTTTGAAAAAGGCACCCCGTCTATGGGTGCCGTAAAGGCGCTTCTGGTGATGTCACTGGCAGCTCTTGGATTCGCCTACAGTGTTTGCCTGACCAGGAAAGTCGTCAATCACTATGGGGCTACCTTCTTTATGGGAATCTCTTCCCTGCTGGGAAGCCTCTTTATTTTGCCGATGGCAGTCCTGAATCTCCAGGGAAATCTGGCGGACGAAATGCTCAAGGCCTGGCCGGAACTTTTATATATCGTTTTGATCGGTACCGCCCTGGCTTATCTGCTATATTATCTTGGTTTGAAACGAGTCAGTGCCTTTATCGCCTCCATGGTCTTTTTTCTCAAGCCGGGCTTGGCCTGTATCTTGGCCTGGGTGGTACGGGGAGAAAAAATGAATACCTGGACCTTTTCCGGAACCCTGATCATCTTTATGGCATTGTGCCTGACCTTGATGAACAATCGGAAATAAGGCTGGAAAACGAGTAGGATGGAGCGATCATGAAAATCAGAGTGGACGGTTTGGGCTTATTCTGCAGTCTGGGAAAAAATCCGGAAGAAGTTTATCAGCGGATGTGTGCTGGTGAAGACGCTTTTCGTCCCATTTGGCGTTTTTCCAGTGAACCTTACCAACAGAAAAAAGCCGGCCAAATTTCAGTGGAAGCTGACGAGCTATTACGCGAAAAATATCCGGACAATGAACGGACTGGAGCCCTGTTGAAAGAAGCCGCTTCCCAAGCAGTTCAGCATCTCAATCTGGCAAACCCGGACGAAAAGCTGGCTTTGGTATTGGCCAGTAATTTCGGCCCTCTCGAGGCGCAGGAATGGCTTTGGCGGGAAAGGATGGACACCGGCAGCATTGCGGAGGATAGCTTTGCGATGGCGGAAGAATTTCTGTCCGGTATTGCTCAGGATTTGGGCTGTGGCGGAGCTAAAATTCAGCTCTCGATGTCCTGTGCTTCCGGCCTGGCAGCCGCCTCAGTTGCGAGGGATTTGTTGTTACAGGGTCGGGCTGAACATGTCCTGGTTGCCGCATACGACCTGCTTAGCGAATTTTCCTGGTGTGGACTGCATAACTTACGGACGATCACCACGGACACCATGCGGCCTTTTGATCGCCGCCGTTCGGGAACCATCTTCAGCGAAGGAGCCGCCGCTGTCCTGCTGAGTAAAGAAACATCCGTCACAGAAAAGATCGCTCCCTTGGCGTTCTTATCCAGTGCTGTAACCAACAATAATGCTTTCCATATTACCGCACCGCTGCCGGATGCCGAGGGATCGCGACTGGTGATGGCCGAAGCACTCCGCCTTGCAGGCATGGTGCCGGACGACATCGAACATATTTGTGCACACGCAACCAGTACCGTCGCAAATGATAAAACCGAGGCCGTAGCACTGCGTAATCTGTTTGGCGAACACCTGACAACAATGACTGTTGCTGCTCATAAATCTCAATTGGGACATCTGCTTGGCGCCGCCGGTCTGGCAGAAATAATTATTACTATTCTGGCCATGCAGCACTCCATTATTCCGCCAACCATGAATCATCAGGAATTGGACCCGGATTGCGCCGGCATCGACTGTATTCCTGGGAAAGCCAGATATCGGCAAATCCGTAGCGCTATTATCAATTCTGCCGGCATTGGCGGCAATAACAGCGCCGCTGTGTTGACGCACGGAAGCTACTGATTTTTCCGGGACATGGGCGTTTCGCGCTCCCGGCGCTCGCAAGCGAGCGCCCACAGAACGGGAGCATCCGCCCCCCGGGATTCTCCCCAGAATGTGGCCGGAGCTTCCAGCTCCGGATCCGCTCCCGATCCCGGCGCTCGCAAGCGAGCG
>JBAXYW010000032.1:0-16801 GCA_041670605.1 Lentisphaeria bacterium | reverse complement strand
GTGTATTCCCGTAAAGGCAAAGCGATATTTTCCGCCAGAGTCATCGAACTCCACAAGCCGCCACGCTGATACAAAACGCCGATTTTACGCATCAGGTCATCGCGCCGATCCTGAGACAAGCTCCAAAGATTCTCGCCGGAAAACCAAATTTCACCCGCAGCGGGTTTTTGCAAACCAATCAAATGGCGCAACAAAGTACTTTTACCGCAGCCGCTACCGCCCATAATCACAAAAACCTGACCGCGGATGATACTGAAATTCAAGTCCTGCTGAATTATCCGCCGGCCATATTTCATGGTCAAACCGCGAACGTCTAGGATGGTTTCAGAAGTGATGGCCGGGTTGCTGCTCACGGAGTCCCCTCATATAAAAAAACAACTTCAGACAACGAAGCATACTACAGTCGAATGGTGACCGTAACAATCGTGATGACCGCAGTAGCAAGCACAATGCAGATAATGCTGTTGACCACAGAATCGGTTGCCGCCTTGCCAACCGCCTCGGCATTACGGCCACAATAGATGCCCTGATAACAACCACAGGCAGAAACCAAGATACCAAAAACCAACCCCGAAAAAAGGCCAACCAGCAAATCCGCCATGCGAGTTGTCCGCAACAGCGTCTGATAATAGTCAAGATAGGTAATATTCAAATAATAAACCGCCACAAAAAGTCCCCCAAGAATCCCGAGTAAATCAGCAAACAGACACAGAAATGGCATCATCACCGTCAACGCCAGACAACGCGGCAGTACCAGAAAATCCATCGGTGGAATACCCAGGGTACAGAAGGCATCAATTTCCTCATTGGTCTGCATGGCACCGAGTTCTGCAGCAAAAGCCGCTCCGGTACGCCCAGCCATCACCACCCCCACCATGACCGGCCCCAGCAGACGAAGAATCCCGATCCCGATCAAACTGGCAATGTAGGATTCCGCTCCGAACCATTGCAGGGGAATTGCTCCGATGAAAGCCAGAATCAAACCCATTAAAAAGCCAATCAGGCAGATGATTCCAAGCGCCGCAGGCCCGGCAGAAGAAAGTTGTAAAATCACATCGCGCCACTGAAAACGTGCCCGCCCGCTGCAAAATCTTGCAAAAGACAAGGTAAATTCCCCAACAAAGCTAAGAATTTGAGCCAATGTTTGGCCAAGCTCATAGGTCGATTCGCCAACCTTTTGTATGAACCCTGAAAGCGGCGGCAATAGTTCAGACAAGTCAGGCGCTGAAACGGAAGCGCTAATCGTTAGAAGACGTTGCATGCCGGATGGAACCCCAGCAGGTTCCCAACGAATCTTGCGCCTCTGACAACACTGCTCAAGATTACGTAAATAAATCAAAATCGAACTGTCCCAAGAAGAAATTCCAGTACAATCCACATACAAGACAGCGATTTCATCCGGAAGAAACAACTTACCAAGACAGGGACGCGGACGATCCTGGAGCCAGAAACCGCTAAAAAAAAGGCTGGCATGCGTCGGCGTCTCAAGACTCAGGCTTGCATCAGACAATTTTACCCAGTTTTTTTTGCCGGGAAGAAAAATCAGTTGCTGCCCCTGTGAATCCACAGCGGTCAGCTGTATTTTCGGGAGGGAAGGATCCTCTTTCTCGACAGCAGCATTGCGCTGGCTCATCAGAACTGCCCCTCCAGCCTGGCCAGTTCCCGGCTATCGCTGATTTGAGTTTCTACTTCTCGCAACAGTGTTTTCAGCATGGTCACCCGATTGAGAAGCAAATCCTTCAGATTAGCAGGGATACCTTTGCTCAACTCCAACAACACTGTAATAACCAGATTGATCTGGGTCATAACCCGCTTGCACAACACGATTGAGGAATGCAATTCATGACTGCTCAAGGCTTCCATGGCAGCGTTAAAACACCCCATCGCCCGACTCTGAAAAAACATCACCCGAAGTCCCCTGGTATTTTGTTCGTCAGGCATCAGAATCACCTGAATGTTGCACCAGTCAAAAACCCCCTGATAAAGAATCCCGGCAATTTTCCGACCGCGATTATCCAACTGCCGTAATAATTTCATCTCTGGAGGAAGCTCCCCGGATTTCGGCTCATCCCAAGGATTCGGCTCCTTCAAGGCTTTGTCATCAAAATCTTCTGGGCTCTCAAACCCGACCTTGTCCTCATAGGCTTCCAAGTTGGCCAGAAACTCTGCTGGAAACTCCTTAGTCAGCTGAGCCATAATGAGTTCATCACAGGCAGGAAGATCGGCAAAACGCTCCAGCAAAGTAAAATAACGAGCCGAAAAACGTTCATTCATCCGCAACGTATCTTCCAATTCCTGCTCTTTGTATTTGAATTGTTCTTCCGACTCAAACATGAATACCTTTTGCTGTTTTTGCTGCCGCTGTCCCTACCCCTCGGGAAAAAACCGGAGGATTCCCGTTTACATATTCTGTACAAGCAATCTGCCAAATTCCGAACAGGAGACTTTTTGCGCGCCTTCCATCTGACGTTCAAAGTCATAGGTTACCGTACGATTAGCAATGGTCCGATCAATCCCCCGCAAAATCGCTTGTGCGGCTTCTGTCCAGCCCAAATAGCGCAACATCATTTCTGCCGAGAGAATCAAGCTGCCGGGATTCACCATGTCCTTATCCGCATATTTAAGCGCGGTTCCATGCGTGGCTTCAAATATTGCGCAGCCGGTTTGGTAATTAATATTACCGCCGGGAGCGATGCCAATTCCTCCCACACAGGCAGCCAGAGCATCGGAGATGTAATCTCCATTCAAGTTTAGGGTCGCAATAACACCGTATTCGGACGGGCGGGTCAGAATCTGCTGCAGAAAGGCATCCGCGATTACATCCTTGATTACCATGTCTTCTCCGTTACAAGGATTCTTCAAGGTATGCCATGGGCCGCCATCCAGGGGCACTGCGCCAAATTCCTCACGGGCACATTCATAACCCCAGTCACGGAAAGCTCCTTCCGTAAACTTCATGATATTGCCCTTATGAACCAGGGTGACAGAATCCCGCCCCTGAGCAATCGCATATTCAATCGCAGCTTTTACCAAACGCCAGGTGCCATCCTTTGAAACCGGTTTCAACCCAAGACCAGTGCTTTCCGGAAAACGTATTTTGCGATAACGTTCGGGAAATTTCTCCTTGACAAACGCGATCATAGCCGCGGCTTCCGGAGTGCCTGCGGCAAATTCAATCCCAGCGTAAATGTCTTCCGTGTTTTCTCTAAAAATCACCATATCGACCAAGTCCGGACGTTTTACCGGAGATGGCACCCCGGTAAACCAGCGCACCGGGCGCAAACAAACATAAAGATCACATTCCTGACGAATGGCAACATTCAAACTGCGGATCCCGCCACCTACTGGAGTGGTCAAAGGCCCTTTGATGCCAACCAAATATTCTTTGAAAGCCGCCAAGGTTTCCGCTGGCAACCATTCCCCAGTTTCTTTAAAAGCCTTCTCCCCAGCCAGCACTTCCCGCCAAACAATCTTGCGCCGGTCGCCATAGGCTTTGGCCACCGCACCATCCACAACAGCCACCGTAGCACGCCAGAGATCCGGCCCTGTTCCATCCCCCATGATAAAGGGAATGATCGGATGATCACCAACCACCAAACCAGTGGCTGACATATAAATCTTATCAGACATTTGTATTTTTCCTTCGCTTCTCATGTAATTTTCAAGTTTTTGTCTGTTTCAAGTAAAAAGGTAATATAATGTTGTTTGACTATTTTACCCGAAAACGCAAATGCTTTTCAGCAACAAGAAGAACTTGCTCAGCAATCGGCCAATCCCCCGAGGGATCAGAGCTTCCAGCTCCGGATCCTCCCCGTCTCCGTCCCCGCGACTTTTCCTATTGTGAAAGCGAACCGCGAACTCACGAAAAAGTCCCTGCCTATGAGCATCCCCCCCCATTTTCGTACCTTTCGCGGTTAGAAAACAGGTTGTGGGCGCCAGTCCACCCCAAGTTCGTCCGTGTCCGTCCATGCTATTTTTAGATTTATCGATGACAATCCTTGTTCTTTTTTTTCTTCTCAGGTTGAAATTAGTGGTACAGGTTTTATACTTAAAAGAGGTACTGAAAAATTAAAGAGTCGCTTGCTTTCAGTCAAGGTGTGCCTCAAAATGACCACAAAAAGAATACAACCCTATTTTTATCTGTGTTTTCTGTTATTTCTTTGTCTAGGGAATTTTATATTATCTGCCAACGAAGCGAAGTCTGAGTTACAGGGCTGGCGGAAGAAAAGAGCTGAGATTTTTGCTCAAATTGAACAGGAACTTGCAGCGAAAGTTGCGGCAGAAGTTCACATGGAAGACGCTGCCGCATCCTTGGCTATCCCGCTCCCCATCGTAAAACCGGAAAGATCGGTCAGTGACGCTTTTGTAGAAATCAGGAAGAAAGCCGAAGAGGCCGCCAGAGCCGCCAGACCCATCCGGGAGTTGCAAAGCATTGTCCACGATGCGGAACGCCTTTTCCCGCTATACAAAGTCGGCGATCGGACCAGTGTACGGCTGCGCACCAAAGTCTATCCGATCGCCAGTGGAATTGTTAATGCTATTTCGAACGAAAGAGTGCAAATCGGCTCGCGCTGGATCCCCATCCAGGATATCGCAGAAGAACAACGCTTCGCCTTTGACGAACAAAAAACAACGGATCTCCGACAAAACTATGTTATGCGGCAAAACAGCATGCAGTTCGCATTGTTCAAAAATGCCAGTGATGAGCTTTTTTTGAAACTGTTACCCACACAAATGCGCCAGGCGGGATATGTTCCAATCAATACCGGCAGCGAAGAACTGCCTAAACCCGAAAACTGGCTCAGCCATGAAATCGCACTGCAGCAGGAATGGAGCCGCTTACGCAAAGAAGCCAGCGAAAAACTCCGCCCCGAAATCGAAAAAAAACGCTTTGCCGAAAATCGATTCAAATACTACCAAAACAAAAAAGAATGGCGCCCCGCTGGAATGTTTCAGAGCCTGAAAAATCTGTTTGATTAATGGTTTTGTCACCGGTTAAGCGAAGCGCAACTCTTTTTGTAAACATTCTGTGCTCATCAACAGTTAACCAAATAAAAGGATTTATGGACATGTTGAAACACCTGACACCAGAAAAGCTGTTTCGAATGATTCTTGTTTTCGGCCTTACATTCAGCCTGCAGTTGTTGACTGCTCAAAATGCAACTCCACCGGCAAATCCGGCTCAAAACACAGATCAAAATGACGAGGATTTTGACGAAGAAGAAGAAGAAGACACACCGCAGACCGTCGACTGGCGACTTGAACGCGACGAAATTCTCAAGGAAATCAAAAAATATGTCGACGAAACAGTAGCAAAAACCGTCACCCGTGACACCACAACCCGATTCATCAGCGTGATGATCCAACGCGGAAGAGAAATCCCCAAAATGGGGAATTTCAGAAATCTCAAAGGCGTCGATATGGCCCAATGGAAATGGTCGATCCCCGAACCTAAAGCCCCAATCGAGGATATCGTCAAAACGAAAACCGAGGAAATTGTCCAGCAAGTCCATCTTGAATTTCCGGACACCGAACGGAAAAAATTCGACAGTGATGCCCAAGCAAAATATGAAATGTTTAAATTTGGGGAGCGTATTTCGATTGAGTTACGTCAGGGTTTGGGAACTAATACGGATGTTTCAGGTATTTTTCATGCCATCACGTCGGAACGGATCTTGGTTGGCAAACGCTATGTCAGCCGGCGGGATCTTGATCCCGACACAGAAGCGCGTTTCTACAAAGAACAGAACGCCATCCGAATTGAGGAATATGTCCGCCGTGAAAACGACCTGTATGATGCAAAAATAGCGAGTCGGATTGATGACTTGAAACGGCAGGAACTCCCGCCGGCCTTCCACACTTCCGGGTATGTCCCGGATCCGGATAAAACCGGTTCCAGTATCCGAACCTCAAAAGCGGATTTCTGGATCGCACGACGTACCCTGCATACGAAAATCTTCAAAATTCTCACTCAGCAAGCAAAAGAAAAACTGACCGCAATCGAAACCCCAAAACGTTTTGCTGAAAGAGGATACATTCAGGCGCCCAACGAAACCGAAGAAATCGAATGGATGCCGCAGCTTATTGCCGAACAAATCAAACTGGCCAAAGAAGCCGCACAAGCGCAAAGCCAACAACCACAAAACCCAGGTGAAATGCCGTATCCCAATCCGATGCAACCGATGCCTCCACAGCCGCTTCAATAAATTTTCCTGGCTCCGGCCAACAGCCTTTTCAATCAGGTTAACGCGCGATCCAGCAGAAAGAATAAAGAATGCCCAATCTCGACTCCAAAGAAGTTAAAAAACTGAGCAAAAACCACAGTAATCTGCAAGCCTTTGAAGACTTGGAGTTTCTGAATTCAGATAGCTGCCGGGCTTTGCGTCTGGAAGCAGAATACCTGAAGCCTGAAGTCACCATGCAAGACTCCCACGTGGAATCGACAATTGTGGTTTTTGGAAGTGCCCGCACCCTGCCTCCTGACGTCGCAGAAAAAAAACGGACAGAGGCTGCCAATAAACTCAAAGAAAACCCAGATGATCCCGAATTGCAGAGACAAGATCGACTGGCAGAAAGTCAATTGCAGGAAAGCAAATATTATCAGATGGCACGGGAATTCGCCAGTATTGTCACCACCTATGACCAGAATACAACAGACGGCTTCCAATTTGTCATTATTACCGGCGGAGGCGCAGGAATCATGGAAGCCGGCAACCGTGGGGCAGCAGAAATCGGCGGCATCTCGGTCGGACTGAATATCTCCCTGCCTTTTGAACAACTTGCGAATCCATATATCACCGAAGGACTGAATTTTAACCTGCATTATTTCTCCATCCGTAAAATGCATTTCATGAAACGGGCAAAAGCGTTGGGATGTTTTCCCGGCGGCTTCGGCACCATAGATGAACTATTCGAAGGGCTGACTCTTGTCCAAACCGGGATCATCCCGCCAATCCCAATCCTGCTCTTTGGCAAAGAATACTGGGAAAAAATCGTCAACTGGCAAATGTTTGTCGACCGGGGGTATATCAAAAAAGAAGATATTCATTTGTTCAAATACTGTGACTCTGCCTGGGAAGGATGGAATAATATCAAACAGTTCTACCAAATCTGAACAAACGACACGTACTAAGCGTTGAACAAATGACACGTACTAAGCGTTGAACAAACGACACGTACTAAGCGTTGAACAAACGATACGTACTAAGCGTTGCGCAAAATGCAACCCGACTCAATCCAGCAAGTCCTCTGAGATGGCTTCCTCACATGCCGGCAAATTCACCCATCCGAACGAACACAATCTCCAAGTTTTCCTTTCTGGCTTTACTGCTGATTCTGGCAGCTGTCCTGCTGAGGCTTTCAGCTACCTTTATCCATGCCATTATTATTGCGCTCCTGCTTGGAAATGTATTGTTCCCTTTTCATCGTCTGGTCCGCCGCTGCCTGAGACAATTCTGCCGTGGGATTCAGCGCCGGCGTTGCAGCCGTTTTTCACCACGGCAAGCGTTGGGACGGCTGGCTGGACGCTGGCAGCTTGCTTTGTCAAACAATCCGCCGCATAGACCGTTGCTGCTAGCTAGGTTTTGTCGCCGTTGCGGCCTTTCTTTTGCCCGGTTTTTGCAACGTCATCTACAGCCGCCGCCGATCCAATTCGCAAGGGAAATCTTGGATCGCCGGAAAAAACTGGCTGCCGGTCTCTCGGTTACCCTGATTGTCATGCTGGTTGCTTTCCCAGTGGTCTTGTTCTTTCATTCGGCTTTTATCCAAGGCAAATATCTGCTTAATAAAGGGCTGAACAGCCTCCAATCAGGAGAAATGGCCAGCCGCATCAATACCTTTTATGAAAATGAAAACACCCAATTGACTCTGCAGAAAATTCAGGATTCCCGGAGCGGTAAATTCCTCCTGCAGGAACTCGCTCAATTCCTGGATTCACCGGAACTCTCTGCCCCACCGAAACTTTCCGACGATAACACCATTTCGGATCATGAGCAGTCCCTTGAAAGTCCGATGCTGCCGGCTATTACGGATGCGGATGAAGTCATTCTTCCTGAACAGAAACCACGCAATAACGCGGAGTTGTCTCTTGTCATTGATTTGCTGCAGAAAAATCTGTTAACGGTCTCGCGCAGAGTTTTATCGTTGCTGCAGAAAATCACCTTAAAGGCGATTTCTGCAACCGGCAGCATTCTTTTTAACTTGTTTTTGATGGTGATCGTCCTTTTTTTCGTGTTTTACAAGGGCTCTTATCTGGTGGTTTTCTTCCAGCAGGTCGGCCCGTTCGCCCCAGATGACTACCAGCAGATCTGTTTTAAAATCGAACATACCGCAAAAACGGTTTTTGTAGGCATCTTGGGAGCGGCTCTGATTCAGGGTCTGGCCAGTATGGTTGGCTTCTGGTTGACCGACCTGCCAGCCTTGTTCCTCGCTGTCCTTTCAGCAGCATGCTCCATTATCCCGTTCGTCGGAACCGCGTTGGTCTGGTTCCCGGGTGCAATCTATCTCTTTTTCAGCGGACACCCCCATGCCGCGATCTTCCTCTGCGCCTGGGGATTGCTCTTGGTCGGCAATATCGACGGCATCGTACGCCCCTGGCTGATGAGCGGAGGAAAAGCAAAACTATCCTTTGGAGTCCTCTTCTTTTCCATCCTGGGGGGACTGCGAACCTATGGATTGATCGGTATTATTTACGGCCCGATGCTGATCGGAATCTTTATTACCGTCATGGCCATCTTCGCCGAAAAATATAAACGCAGCTGAGGACTTGCCGTGAATCTGCATTCTGCGCTGAAGCATACCCAACAACAACTGGCCGCAGGAAACTGCAGCAATGTCCAACAGGAAGCGCGTTGGATTATCGAACAGCTTTGCCGAGAATTCAGTCTAACAACCAATACTAATTCGCTGCCGCAATCCTTTCTGCAACGCCTCACTCAGTTCATTCAACGCCGCCAGGCGGGAGAACCCCTGCAATATGTCTTGGGCAACACCGCCTTTCATTGCCTGGAATTGCAGGTCGGCCCAGGCGTACTGATCCCCAGGCCAGAAACAGAAATTCTCGTCGAACAAGCCCTGAACTGCTATCCCGGACAGGGAATGGTCTGCGATCTGTGCACCGGCTCCGGAGCCATCGCACTGGCCATGGCCAAAAACCTGCCGCAAACTTCGTTTGTCGGCAGCGATCTTTCGGAAGAGGCTCTGTTTTGGGCTCGAAAGAATCAACAGACAAACAACCTTCAGAATGTAACCTTTTTGCAAGGTGACCTTTTTCAACCCTTGGCGAAAGAATGGCGATTTTCCCTTCTGACCGCAAATCCGCCTTACGTTTCCACCCAGGAATATCAGGAACTCCCCGCCATGATACGGGATTATGAACCAGGACTTGCCCTGCTGGGCGGAAAAGAGGGTTTGGATCTGATCGCCCGAATCATCCGCTTAGCCCCCGCACACCTGCTACCGGAAGCATGGATTTTGCTCGAAATCGGCGCTGCACAAGGCGCCGCAGTCTACGAACTGCTGACTGCAAACCAATACGCCAACGTGCAGATCCGGCAGGATTATGCTGGGAAAGATCGGATTGCCATCGCTCAAACCACAGCCTGATATGTCAGTATTACCCTTTCGTTCATTATATGTCCATATCCCATTCTGCGAAGCAAAATGTGATTACTGCGCTTTTTATTCCGAACCGGCTTCAAGCGCAGAATTACGGCAAAAATATTTATCCCGTCTGGCTGAAGAATTTGCCCAAAAGAGCGAACACTGCCTCCCTTTACGTTCCATTTTCCTTGGCGGAGGAACGCCTTCCTGCCTGAATGCTGCCGAACTGAAACGCCTCTTATCGTTGATCCAGCAGTATTTCCGCTTTGTTCCGGATTGTGAATTCTCCATGGAAGCAAATCCAAATTCCCTGAATGAAGAAAAAATCCGGATCGCCAGTGAACTCGGCATCAATCGCCTGAGCTTGGGAGTCCAATCATTTCAACCCGCCATACGACAAATTTTAGGGCGCAGGGGAAGCCTTCAGAATCTTCCGGAAATCCTTCGCCTGGCAGAAAAATACAATCTGAAGAATCTGAATATCGACCTGATTTACAATATTCCTGGACAAACGCGGCAGGATTGGAAAAAGGATCTACAACTGGCCTGCGCTTTGCAACCCAGCCACCTATCGGCTTACGCATTGATGCTGGAAGAACATACCCCACTGGCCAAGCGCCTCTCTCCCCAGGACGATGACGATGAATTCTGCAACTTCTGGAACCTGACCGACGAAGTGCTTGCAACAAAAAAACTTGCTCGATATGAAATCTCTAATTTTTCGCGACCGGGTTGCCAATGCCGACATAATAATGAGGTCTGGCATGGCCAAACCTATCTTGGCTGCGGCCCGGCTGCCGTCTCGTTTGACGGAGAAAACCGCCCCGCCAACCCGGCAAATTTGCAAGACTGGTTGAAGAATGCAACGCAAACCCAGGATATCCTGACACAAGAACAACGCGCGGCAGAAATTTTAGCCTTCGGTTTGCGTACTCTCGCCGGATGGAATTGCACGGAATTTCAACAATTAACCGGATTCACACCCCGGAAACTGCGGGCAAACGCATTAACAAGACTGGAACAGCTCGAACTGCTCGAAATCACCGAAAATTATATCCGCCCAACCGCAAAAGGGTTACTCTTTAATGACGATATCTTGGAAAGCCTCATTTAAGGCAGGGAACCTTCCCTTTCGATTCGGGGACAAACAAAACCTTGTCCGGGAAGTTACGTATCTGTTGCCACTACAACCCTGCGTCATTCCGGGAAAAGATTAAAACGAGCCAAACGGCCATTCAGCAGAAATTCAAATTCCAGAACATGCTGATTAAGATGATAGATCAGCAGGGATTCCTCTGCATCGCTCCGGTCGTCAACAACAGGTCCCATGGCATCAAGCACTTGTGTCAGGGAAGTCGTCCGATCCAGCCTTGTCAAAGAAGAATTCAGATTCTCCACACACAGCTCGGCAGCGCGATCCGCAAAGGTTGAATGCGCCTCCAAACTGTAATCAAAAATCACTCCGATATAATTCAAATGCCCTTTCTCATATTCCAGTATCAAGCCACTTTCCCTGAATTCAAACTTAAAAACTTCTTCGGCGACTGCCAAAATCCGCTGTGGACGCCCAAATTGACTAGCCTCGGCTGGCACACTGCCAAAACTCAACCCATTCAGGTAGAATGATTGACAATCAAGTTGCAGTCGACAAAAAGAAAGAACCCGCCAACTTCGACTTAAACGCCAATACGAATACTTCCGCAGTAGCTTCTTCAAACCCATGTCTAACTCTCCCAAAACCAGAGAAAACAAAATTAAAGTAACGGCTCAATATAAAGAGTAATTCAAGGCCTGTCAACTCCTGATTGAGGTACCCCGCCTCACCGGATTTGCTTCCCCTGCCGCCACGAATATCCCGAAAATGGCAAACCCTTGTTTTTCTACTATAGTATTATTGCCTTCCGTAAGCAGTTCGTTCTTTAGACCGATTCACATTCTGAAAGGAAGAAAATGCCTGATTATTCCCTGAAAGGGTTTATCCCCCACCCAATTTCCACCGAATATCCCCCTGAAAAACGGCGATATCAGGGCATCCCTACACTGGAAGTGCTTCCTTCAGGCCGACTACTGGTAGTGTACTATGCCGGTGTACTGAAAGAGGAAGGCCCGGGAAATTATGTGGTACTGGCCTGCAGTGATGACCATGGCTTGTCCTGGCAGGAAATTCAGATCATTGCCCCTCCCTCTGGTGCCAAGGAACGTGCTTTTGATCCAGTGCTCTGGCTGGATCCCTGCGGCCACCTCTGGTGGTGCTGGAGCCAGGGAGTCTCCCACGGAATGAGTGATATTTTTGATGGCCGTAACGGAGTCTGGGCGGCAGTGTGCAAAAAACCACAGGCCAGCACGCTGAAATGGAGTTCCCCCCGGCGTCTGGGGGAAGGAGTACAGATGTGCAAGCCCACCATACTGCAAGATGGCAGCTGGGCTTTCCCCGCTGCCTTGTGGAACTACTGGCCGGAAAAAGTCGCTCCGGAGTTCAAAGGTCTGGCTCGTTCCAATCTGCTGCTGAGCAAAGATCAGGGAAAATCGTTCACCTTGCTTCCAGGACCGGATATCCCGGAACGGGTTTTTGATGAACATGTACTGATTGAACATCCTGACGGCAGCTGGGATATCTTCGCCCGAACCATATACGGAATTGGCAAAAGCACCTCCCGAAATCAGGGAAAAACATGGAGCCGGGGTCGGGATTCCGGACTGGGCGGCCCAAGTTCACGATTCGCTCTGCGGCGCCTTCGCTCTGGAAAGCTGCTCTTGATCAACAACGAAACTCCCCAATTATTGCCTGGAGAAAAACGCAAGGGCTACCCTCGACAGAAATTAATCGCCTGGCTTTCCGCTGACGAAGGAACATCGTGGTATGGACGACTGGTTTTTGAAAATCGAAATAACGTCAGTTACCCCGACTTGGCCGAAGCAGAGGATGGCTTTATCTATGTGGTCTATGACAGGGAACGAACCACCGCAGGAGAAATTCTGATCGCTAGATTCCGCGAAGCGGATGTCGCAGCCGGCACTTTTCAAACACCAGGAAGCTATAGCGCACTGGTCGTCACAGCATATCCCGCCAAACACTCATAATCACGACATCAATACCCCGTACTCCAGATCGTCCAAAGCGTCCATTGCGCCCTGGGATTTTCAAAAGCTGGAAGAGAAAATGTGGTGTTCGTTCAACGTTGTACCCGTCCGGAAGCAGAGCCTTTCATCAAACGTTCAACTTCCGTACGGGAAATACAATTAAAATCCCCGGGAATGCTGTGCTTGAGCGCACTTGCCGCCACAGCAAAACGAATGGCAATGGAAGGATCAACAAATTCCGGAGTATTCAGCGCGAAAAGCAATCCTGCACAGAAGGAGTCTCCTGCCCCGAAACGATCGACAATATTACGGATCTCATAAGGGCTATACGTTGTTCCATCGCTGGAAAGAGGGGCAAACCAAGCCGTTTTTGTTTTGCAATCGTACAGCATGCCACCCCAATTGTTATGATCCGCTGAAATACTTTCGCGCAAAGTCGTCGCAATATATTTCGCGCCGGGAAACTTTTCCGCCAGCCGTGCAGCAACTTGCTGATAACCATCAATATTTAATTTGCCCTCTTCGACAGAAGTACCCTCTGCCCGTATACCAAAAACATCGGCGGCATCTTCCTCATTTCCGATAATCAAATCTGCCAAGGAGACGATTTCAGTCATACAACGTTCTGCCAGTTTGTTTTTTACCGTGCCGGGCTCCCAATTCCAGAGTTTTTTCCGGTAGTTCAAATCAACAGAAAGCGAAATTCCATTATGAACAGCCTGCCTGGCAACCGCCAATGTGGAAGCAAAAGCATTTTGGGAAAGTGCTGGTGTGATCCCCGATAGGTGAAGACTGCTGACACCATCGAGCATCAAATCAAAATCATAGGCCGTTGGAGGCAGTTGCGAAATGCTCGAATGCTCTCGATCATAGAGAACTGTGGAGCCTCGCATATTAGAGCCTTGTTCCACATAATAAATCCCCATGCGACCAGTCTCCGAGTACACAATCCGGGAAACATCAACTCCGAGACCTGCAAACTGAGCCGAAAAAGCCAGGGAAACAGCATTCGATGGCAATGCCGTCAGATAACGGCTGCTGCCGCCAAGCAGTGCAATCGACGCACAAACATTCGCCTCACCACCACCAAAAGTCGCCTCCAATTGCCCTGGCAAAACCTGCGCAAAACGCTTTTTCCCAGGCGTACAAAGCCGCAACATCACTTCGCCAAACCCGGCAATACAATATTTATTCATTGCGATCCTCTCTGAAATGTATTGAATATAACCTTATTTCCTCGAAAATCCACCGCCGAAGCGGACCGGACGATACCAGTATATTTCTTTTTTTGTGGAAGATTTTTTAAAAACGACTCATGCAAGGCATTGGGTACGTGTACGTTTGTAGTTTAGCCTTCAGGCTGCATAGCCCCCGCAGATCCGCTCTCCAGAATGTGCCCGTAGCTTCCAGCTCCGGATCCGCTCCCGTTCCCGGCGGTCGCAAGCGGTCGCTAGATCTGCTATCTCGTTTTCTCTGTAGTGCATCGATGAGGCACCACGAAGCACCCGGTTTTGGTGAGTGACTTTGGCAAAATTTCAGTCCGCTAAAAAACCGGATGAGCCAAAAATATTGCGGTGATAATTGACATCGTATCATAGCCGCACCCGTTTCGGAATTGTTGCCGCCCTCTTGTAAAAGCGAATCGCAGACCCACGCAAACCTCCCCGCGGATGAGCATCACACAAAAAATTTTCGTGTTTTTCGTGCTTTTCACGGTTAGAAAATAGGTTGTAGACGTTAATCCACCCCAAGTTCGTCCGTGTTCGTCCGTTTGTTCACTCTGGCAAAAAACGCTTTCTCAGCAATATTTTCTAGTGACAGGTATCAAAACGTTTAATTTCATTTACATTATGAGCTTAAGGATCGGATAGCTCTACTTGAGGACAAGAACTGAAAGGAAATATCGTGATGAATGACTGGGAAAATCAACAACTGACTGGAATCAATAAAATCCCCGGGCATACGCTCATGGTGCCTTTCCAAAGCAAGGCCAATGCCTTGAACGGAGAACGAACGTTGTCCCCGTACTTCAAACTGCTTACCGGAGCCTGGCGCTTTCATCTCTATCCCCGACCCAACGCAGTACCGGAAAATTTTCACCAGCCGGATTTTGACAGTTGTGATTGGGAAGCAATCATGGTACCCGGCAACTGGCAGATCGAGGGGTTCGGCAAGCCCCATTACACCAACAGTGCTTATCCTTTCCCACTGGATCCACCCCGTGTTCCCAGTGAAAATCCTACCGGTTGTTATCTTCATGATTTCAATGTGGACAGTTCCTGGTGCGGAAAACGCCTGATGCTCAAATTTGCCGGGGTCGACTCCTTTTTCTCCCTATGGGTAAATGGCAAATTTGTCGGCATGAGTAAAGGCAGCCGCAATCCCGCGGAGTTTGAAATCAGTACTTTTGTGGAAGCCGGGCTGAACCACTTGGCCGTACAGGTCTTGCAATGGTCCGACGGAACCTATCTGGAAGATCAGGATATGTGGTGGCTCAGCGGAATCTTCCGCGAAGTTACACTCACCGCAATCCCTCAACAGAATATCTTCGACGTCTTCGCCAAAACCGACCTGGATGAAAAAAATCAGGGCACTGTGCAAATCGAAACCGTACTCTGCAATTACGGCAGCTCTGCCAGAGCTGGAAGCCTCGAAATCGAACTCTTCTCCCCACAAAAAACGGCAGTGTTCAAGACACCACTCTGTGAAAAATTCCGAAACCTGAAAGCGGAAACACAAACTACAATTCAATTACAAAACGAAATCAGCAATGTTGAACCCTGGAGCGCTGAAACTCCAACGCTTTATACCCTACTACTGACACTGAAAAACTCGCGCGGAGAAGTACTGGAATATAACAGCCTGAAAATCGGTTTCCGCCGCATCGCCCTGCAAAATGGGAATCTGCTGATCAATGGCATTCCCATCATGCTCCGGGGTGTCAATCGACATGACTTCAATACCGATCTCGGCAGAGCCGTGAGCTATGATGCCATGCTCGACGATGTACTGCAGATGAAAAGACATAATATCAATGCTGTCCGTACTTCCCATTACCCGAATGACCCGCGCTTCTATGAACTCTGTGATCAGTATGGACTCTATGTCCTGGCGGAAGCCGACCTTGAAACGCATGGCTTCGGTTATGAAAAAGGAAATATGCCAGCTTCCTGGCCGGAATGGGAAGACGCATTCATGGATCGCATGACCCGCATGGTCGAAGCGTATAAAAATCATGCCAGTATTATTATCTGGTCGCTTGGCAATGAAGCCGGTTTCGACAGCAATCATCAGAAAATGATCGACTGGACGCGACAACGCGATCCCTCAAGGCCAATCCATTATGAACGGGAAACCGATTACCAAAAGGTCGATTTCATCAGCCCCATGTATGCTACCCCGCAACGATGCCGGGAAATGCTCGAACAATTCCCTGCCGATAAACCCTTCTTCCTGTGCGAATACGCTCATGCCATGGGAAATGGCCCCGGAGGACTCGAGGATTACTGGCAAATGTTTTATTCGCAACCAAGGATGCAAGGCGGCTTTGTCTGGGAATGGTGCGATCACGGCATCCGTACCGCTACCCAGGATGGCAAACTCTTTTTTGCCTATGGCGGAGATTTTGGTGATTATCCGAACGACGGCAATTTCGTTGCAGATGGCCTCGTGTTCCCTGACAAGACGCCATCTCCGGGCCTGCTGGAACTGAAAAAGGTCCTTGCACCAGTCCGTCTAGAAGCCATCGATTTGAAGAAGGGGCTTTTGAAAATCACCAACCACTATGATTTTCTCAGTTTGGCGCATCTGCATATCACCTGGAGTTTCAGCGAAAATGGCAAGCCGCTGCAAAGCGGTATCCTCCCCACACAAAAACTGCCTGCTCGCCAATCCGGCACCCTGAAAATTCCCTTTACCATGCCGGACATCACCTGTCCGGACGCTGAATACTTCCTGAATGTCACGTTCCTGCTGGGCACCGATACACTCTGGGCTCGCTGCGGTCATGAAATCGCTTGGGCACAATTCCAAGTGCCGAGCAAAACCATAAAAAAACAAATCCACTGCTCCGGCTTTGCAGAAACCAACTGCCAGGAAGACGCGGAAAAAATTTTTCTAT
>JBAXYW010000031.1:0-16894 GCA_041670605.1 Lentisphaeria bacterium | reverse complement strand
CCTATCCGCTTGCGATGTTCGCTTGTGAACTCAACACTATCCCCTTCGGAATTACAAACAGCGGGTATATGCCGGCGGATGTTTTGAGCCCGAAATATGGCGGTGGCAAGGAAAAACCGGAACTGTATGTCCTCCGTATGACCCGGGCCATGCTTGCCGGAATGCTGATTCATAATTCCATGCCGGCAATGAACCGGAGCCATTCTGGTATTTTCGATAAGATCGTGCGTATCTACCATGCTTTCGGCGTTCCGCAGGCGAAGTTCTACGGATATTACAACCCGGAAAATCCAGCCATTGTCATGGAAGGCGAAGAGGTTTATGCCAGTTCCTATCGGCATGCAAACGGCAGGGAACTGCTGACGGTTGTTTCCCACATCGGCAACAAACGGATCGATCAGACCGTCAAAATCCGTTTCGCCCCGGAAAAACTGAGCATGAAGCCATTTGTTAACGCGACAGAAAAAATCGACGCCTACGATCCGGAATATCAGGAACTTTATACTCTACGCGAGAAAAATGGTGTTCCGGATTTCCGTGCTCCGCTGGATTATCAACCCGGCGGAGCAAAAATCGTGGAGTTTAAAAATGGTGTTCTGACGTTGGAGTTGAAAGCACATACTTTCGCCTTGATCAGACTTGAATAAGGGATTATGAAATGCAGTTAAATATTCTTGATTTTGGTGCAGTTCCGGACGGATGCACAGAGGCGACTGCCGCAATTCAACAGGCTGTCGATCAATGCGGCAAAAATGGCGGAGGCCGTATTGTGATCCCTGCCGGAACCTTTGCTTGTGACATGATCACCCTGAAAGACAATATTGAATTTCACATGGAACAGGGCAGTCGGATCAACAGCCTTTTGAAACCGGTTCCTGATCCCAATGCAAAATGTAAAGAACCAAGCAGCAATCCGCATCGCTGGCTGATCGGCGGATGCAAACTCAAAAACGTTTCCATCACCGGATTCGGCGTGATCGACGGCAGAGCGGAAATCCATTTCTGGGACAAGAATGATGGTTTGCAACATCCCCTATATGGGCAGCGTTTCTGGCCACGCCTGCACCGTCCGAAGGGAATGATCCATTTCCGGGAATCTTCCGGGATCGTTGTCCGGGATGTTACTCTGATCGATCCTCCGTGCTATTGTCTATGGTTCCTGGGATGCGATATCTGCGAGATTTCCGGGGTTCGCATTGATGCGGATCTGCGTGGACCCAATGATGACGGGATCGACATGGACTGCTGTTCCAATGTGCGGATCTCCGACTGCGATATTGTTTGTGGTGATGACGGGATCGCGTTGAAAAGCGATACTGATGAATTGGGATATGACAAGGCTTGCGAAAATATCACCATCACAAACTGCCGTATCCATACCACCAGCGACGGAATCCGGCTGGGATATGAAGGGGACGGAGCCATCCGGAGAGTCACGGTCAGCAACTGTGTCATCCATGATACCATGATCGGTATTTCCATGATGGTTGCCATCAGTCCTAAAGACGGACGCGGAATCAATATTTATAAAGGGCCTGAAATCACCGATATTGTTTTCGACAATCTGGTGATTGACGCCTTTCAGACCTTCAATTTCCAGCATCCAAAAAGTCCAGAAGATTGTCCTGAGCCCATCAGGGGTTTTCTTGACCGGATTTTTTTCCGCAATATCACAGCAACGGCAACCCGGGGGTCGTTCTTGGGCGGAGTTCCGGAAAGCCCCATCCGTCACATCGAATTTTCCGGCTTGCACATGACTCTCTCCGGCCACATGGGAAATGACTTCCTTCCGGCAGCCCCTGATCCGTATCCGGTCTGGACTGATTTACCGTTCTCCGGGGTACCCTGGCCGTTTTATGTCCGAAATGCCCAAAACGTTGTTCTGCGTGACAGCACCATTGTCTGGAAAAATGCAGAAGGTTTCTGGCAGCCGGAGATCGTCAAATGTGAAAATGCAACAGTCTCTGTTGAACGAGTGAAAACGGTCAATCCGCCGCTTCTGTCGGATCAACCCGGCGAAGTGATTTTTCCTGTCGGTATGCAAGGCGGTGTCCCCTATTTCATGCCGCCGGTCGGATTTGACGAAAGCAGCAGTCTTGCCAAACTGATCTCGGTCAATGATGCCAATACGGATGAAATCAATCAGATTCCGCTGGAGTCCATGCCTCTGACCTCACATACCACTGCAAGTTTCATTTATGCCCATCCGCCGGATTATCATGGCATCCCCATGCTTACCGCATCGGTCGGAGCCTGGAAAAATGTGTTCCGTAGATTTCGCGAAATGCGGATTGACACCGTGATCTTTCAGGCGGCATTGTGGCGGGAGCTGGGCGAATGTTTCTATCATTCCAAATGCTTCAACAAGCTGACTTGTTACGGTGTGTTGGAGCGCATGTTTGCAGCAGCCGAAGAAGAAAATATGCGTGTTTTCCTCGGCGGTTACGGATCAGTCACCGGATGGAAAGAACATTTCACCGAAGCGGAATTGACCGCTGAAATGGAATATCATCGCATCTGCTTTGAGGAACTGTACCGGATCGGCAGGATCTCCGGCATGTACTTTCCTGCTGAAACAGCTTTTGATGGACGTCGTCTTCCGGAAAAAGAACAGCGCATGCGAACCCTCTACCGGAATTTCTCCGATATGGTGAAAAGCAAGGATTCAAGTCTGAAGATCATTGTATCCCCCGCGACAATGCATTCCCCGGACAAGAATGAGATGTTTAAGGATTTCTGGAATTCCGTGCTGGAGTCTTCCAATATCAACATTCTTCTGCCGCAGGATTGCATTGGCAACGCCTGCAGTAAATTGTCGCACATGACCGAACAATGGAAGGCATGGAAAGAAATCGCGGATTTGCATAAAATCGATTTATGGAGTCATATCGAGATCTTTGAACGACGAGGATACCGTCCGGAACACAACCTTTATCCGGCTGCTCCAGAACGTGTTGCTTCTCAGCTGGCATTGACCGCACCCTATGTCAGCGGGTACTGCTACTGGGAAGCACTCTATTTCACCTCCGACGAGGCTGGAATGGAAGGAAAAAGACTGCGCCAGTTCCTGACCCAACTTTCGCACCGGAAAAAGGCGAAATAAAAAATTTGCACAGAGAAAACTAATTAATGACTTGCCTTGGTGTGACCCCAGTGACCCCAGTGCGATCGACCAAACTGCCGTTAGAATAGCGTTTTTTCGCCCAAAAGATGCTTCTAAGACTCAAAAAAAGCCCTTTTTTAAGGTCAATATATTGCCAATCAATGACTTGCCTTGATCCGACCCCGGTGCAACTCCAGTCTGACCCCAGCGGGCAGAAAAGGAAGCGATCAACCACGATAACCATCATGTCATCTTGATGTGGAATAATTTTGCCGGCTTGCTTTGTCGAGGAATCCGAAGTGTTTTTCATTCAGCTTTTCTCGCATCGCCTGGGTAGAACACTTTGTGATTCTTGGATAGAAGGGCATTTGCCCGGTTTCCCGAAGGAATTTTCCATATTTGTCGTTGAATGTTCCTCTTGCGGTGATGAATTGTCCCCAGAAACCGAAATGCCAGGATACGTCAGTTTGTGGCGGCTGCAGGTTTTCAGTCCATTCTTTTGGGAAAAGAACCAGCCATTTGGGGACTGAATTCAGCCAGGTGCCAGTACCTATGTTCGGGACGTTGAAGACTTCCTCTGCGACGTGGAGCAGTTTCAGGAAGCATTCCCGCATATAGTCCGGATAATCAAAAAACGAATCTGGGGTTTTTGCATTCGCTATATGAAAAATCAGCATATCCGGGAACTCCGCGGAAATGGAGGTATTGTAGCGGAGGAAACCGCATTGATAGCCACGCAATGCGGAACGATCAAGAAAATCCCGTTCGCAACGAGCATCAAGGGTGGGCTTGAACAGCTCGAATGCCCTGGTCTCAAAAGTTTCCGGATCATTGAAGAAACGTTTGAAAAGAGCTTTCGTTTCCGTTTCAAGGGAAAGCCATTCAGGAACGTCAAAATAAGATTTGACGGGGTTCAGACCTTCTTTGTTGATATCGGTTTTCCGGATGATGTCGACTCGTTGACGGAGGATATTGGAGAACGCTTCATCAGGATGCTCTTTTTGCCAGCGATAAACAAAAAATAATTTCAGCTTGATGATCTCATACAGATATTGTCGATGTTCGGAAAGTGTTTTGGCAGGATTCATGATAGCTTGCCTCTATTTGCTGAAATGATCATTAATTTTAATTTTCAGGTCTTCACAGTTTAGCACTTTTTCGATCAGGTCTGCGTAAGTATAGCAATAATGATTACTCGCTTCGAATCCTATTCTGGCATCTTTTCGAACAATGGCTGCCAGTGTTTTTGCTTCGTGTATTTCCTGGTCAAGCAGAGACATCATCTCTGCGAGAGCTTGATCAGAACGCCGCCGGATAAAAGCGATTTGACAAGCGCAGCTGGAAAAATGGCAGCCAACCACTTTTGCCATTCTCCACATGTCGTCAAAGCGGTTTTTCGTTTCCGAAGGTATGCCTGGTGCGAGTTTGCTTAACAGACAGAGACCCTCCTGCCATCTTTCGCTCAGTTTCACAAACTGACTTTCCAGTACCTCTTCGGGAAAATGGCCGCCGCACCAGGATTCCAGGTCATCATACGGGAAACAGACCATGGTTGCCCGATATCCGGACGGCTTGGCAAAAAGCAGATTTGCCGGGCCGCAATTCTGCGGAGCCAGATGCAGCTGCGTACTCTCGTGGAGCGGGAATTCCGCAAAGGCATCACAAAGTACCTGCCATGCACGAAGCAGTTCTTCCGCCCGTTCCTCCCCCGCCATGCTTCTGGCAAAATCGTGTAGATCCATATGCAGGAGTGGAAAATTTCCGCCGGGCCATCCCCCCAGAGTCCAGCTGACCATCAGGTCAGAAATGCCTTCTTTTCGAAGATTATCAAGGTGTTGTTTTACCAGCTGCGGCACTGGAATATATGGCACGGCCGAGCATTCCCAGGTGTTGTTCAGCTGAACTTTCGCCATGGTTTGCAGCCGTGTTCCGGCGGCCTTCCAGAGTTTGGAGGCCAACGGACCCGGGCCGGGTTTGGACATGGAATAGTCCCCGACGCGTCCGGAAATACCCATCGCCAGAGTGGGACGGAAGGTTTCGCTTACGCACAGGAGGGTGACATCATCCGGCAGCAGACCGACTGCTTTTTCAGCCCACTCCTGCTGCCATCCCCAGCTCCAGACAATTACATGAGCGGAAGGATTGATACTGTGAATACCTTCCGCAATGGCACGATTGACTTCAACTGGCAGCTCTTCCGCAGGACGTCCTGCACAGCGGGCACAGAGGTGGGCGATGGGGCGTTTTGATTGACAATGAGTGACGTTTTCTGACATGGTGATAGTGAAAACCCCGCCCAGCTCCGGAACTCTCCGGAACAGCTCCGCCACGCCTTTTTTCAGGCATTGAAGAACGTCAGGAATACTGGTACAAAGCGCATAGCAATCATTACCGGCTGGAGCACCACGCCAGTCCGGTCGCCCGGTAAAAAAGGCATCCGGCATATTGCGCGGTTCATTGAGATAAAGCAACAGTTCCATTCCGTGCTGGCGTGTTCGTCGTGCAATTTTCTGCAGATTACGCAGGCGGATTTCATGTCCGGCAGAAAATTCGGTTTCCCCAAACCACGGAATAAGTGTGTATAAGGTTCCTGGCAGCCAGACGGCATTGATACCGGTCGCCGCATAACTGGCAAGAATCTCATCAGGATATGGATCCAGAGCAGGATCTGCCAGCGGATCCCCATAAAGTGCGCAATAAGCATATGTCAGCCGCAGGCGAAAAGGGGATTTACCCTCGAGGGGGTCTTCTGGAATTACTGGTTTCGGGAACGAAAATGGAGATGCCTCAAAAAACATTCTGTTGGGAAAATGTTTCTGAACAATCTGACGGAGGGTATCGGTTGCTTCCAACTGACCCCGGGTAAGGGGCCGATAGACAACGCGATCCGTTTTGGGGTTGCCCCCCCCGAGTTTGATCTGCAGGAAATCATCTTCCTTGAGATGGAAACGGAGTTTGTCTTCATTCCAATCAAGCAATTCCAGGATTTGCCCGACTGGCAGCAGATGCCAGTTTTTCCTTAGGATTGTAATATATCCACGGGTACGCCAGAGTTTGTAAACCCCTCCGAAGTCCCCGATAAGCCCCATCTGTTCAGCCAGTTCATTGACCATCGCTGTTGTTGTCCCGAGAATTCGTGCCAGGCGTTCCGGTTCAGCGAGTCCCCAGTTGCGCCATATGACAGCTTGGAACCGGGTCGGAAAATGCGGAAAATCGAATGCGTTCTGATTCATAGTGCAGGGTTTCCCGGTCAGTCAAAAGAAATTAGAAGAGCCGCGCGCGGTTTGAGTTCAAGAGAGAGGTCCCCCCCATGCATGAATACGGTTTCCCGGGAAAAAAGTTCGATTCCAGTGCGGTCGCCGGGCAGCCCCAGCTTTGCAGTGTCCACTTTCAGAGTTGCTTTTTCCAGTTCATCCGAATCATTCAGCAGGCAGAGCAGAGCTTTTCCTTCATTGGCGTATGCAGAGGCCAGCAGATGTGGTTTAGGCAACAGGAATTGAAGCGGACATTGTTCATGGTGCCAGTACGGGTAAAACAGCATTTTGTTGTTCCAGCCCAAGCGATCCTGCGCTTCATATACATCGGCCATGCGTTTCCAGGGAGGAGTACTGGATAGATTGTGCAGCAAAAGATAGCCCAGGTAGTGCCGGATGGCGCGGTCGGTTTCCGGGGCATCCGGATTGAAATCCTTGATTTTTGAAGGAGCAAACAGCTGCAGAGCCCGGTAAAACTGCGGCAGCATATATAGGGTTGTTTCATTGCTGCGGGAGGAATAGGCGATGCGCATCATTTCCGGATTAAAAACGCCGTAGTAATTGCCCTCTTTGACAATATCGCGGTCGTAGGATTCGCCTACTAAAAGGAGATCAAAAAAGACATCGGAGGGAGTTCGCGAAGCGATCAGATGGCCGATAAAAAAGGCATCGGGATTTTTTTCCTGCAGCACCCGGTAGATGCGCAGCAGGCATTCTCGCAGGGGCTTCAGGTCATTATCGCTGTGCAGATCACCAAATTCATCGCGCCAGAGGCATCCGTGGCTTTCGTTGGCACAGGGTCTTGGCCAAGTCAGATCGAAGTAAAGATTCATGACCTTGAAGTCCGGATTTTCAATGAAGCGAGCGATTGAATCCAATTTATAATCAAAGAAACTTTTGCTGTTCAGGCAGCCATAAGTCCAAGTGGAACGGTTGCGTTCCGTTTTATTCTGGATGACCGTGTCCAGCATGTAATTCCCCATTTTTGGTTCGGGATTGTGCCAGATTTTGCCATAATAATTCCATTCCGCAGTCAACGGGGAAACGCCTTTTGTTCCATTGTAATAGAAGACTAGTTCCCCGTTTTTTTCCTGTTTGTCACGGAATTCGCTGATTTTTTCTTCCATAAACCAACCGGGACGTTTGTGTTCAAAAAATTTTGTCACATACCCGGTCCAGGTGGTGGCGTTGACGCCCGGGCGTACCAGCCCGGCTTTTACATTTTTGGGCTTTACGGGGGTGGGCTGAAGATAAAATTCAAGTTTCCGGTTCTGATTGAGCGGGAGTGCGGTATCGATGAAGGTCAGAGTCAGAACGACCTCTTTCTGGCGGACATCGACCTTCAGCCCGTTTTTCTTGTCTCTCAGATACCAGCCGCGCCGGCTTTGCGAGCCTCCCATCAGTCCGACATCATCGCCACCGCACCAGAAAAACGGGTTGCTGACCGGATTAACGCTGAACTGTTCCTGCAAAGTCGCTGTGAAATCTTTTTTATAGCGGATGGAAGAACAATCGTCGAAGTAGGTGAAAGATTTCCGCTTCAAGGGGATTTCCAGTTCCAAGTTTTCCAGCATCTGGCCGGCAGCCGGTAGCAAGTCCACGGTAAACCAGAGCACCCCGTCAAATTCTGCGCGGATTGAGACCTTCATGGGAAGCGATTTATCGAGCGGCAGAAGCTGATACTCCACATGGGAAATTTTTCTGTCGTACAAACTTGCCTGAAAGGCCACCGGCTGCTGATTCCATTTCAAGATGACAGGAGCCGAAAGCAGCTCTTGTGCCTGTGAAACGAAAGATTCTGCCAGGCCTTTTCCCCCCAACCGGAATGTCCGCCCCCAGCAGGAAAAAGTGGTGTCATCGGCGGTAATGGCAGTCCAGGGCGCGGGGATCGAATCCTGATCCCCAAAAGTGGGATCCGCCCAGGCCGGTTTATCCGGATATTTTCCATAGTATTCACTGCCGTTCAACAAGGGCATTCCGGCGGGCGAAACGACTTCATAGGAGAGGGTGTATTGTCCGCAGGGCAGGGTGCTGATACTAAAAGCGCAGGGGATTGTCAGAGCCGCGTCGGAAATGCTTTGCCGGGCGCTCAGGACGTTTTGGCCATTTTGATCGGTCAGGGTAATGGAAAGCTGGTTTGCCCCTGCTCCCATACGGGTATTTCTCATAACTAGGAACAGTTTTTGTTCCGGGATATCCGTATAGATATATCCCATTTTGACAGGAGAAATTTCTTTGTACTCAATGCTGGAACGGAAAAGCAGACCCCAGGTTTCAGAGTCGAGTTTTGTTTCCAGAATCCGGTTGAGCGGTAGCTTTCCCTGGATGGTTTCCTGCACGGGTTGACTGGCCGGGAGGTTGATTTCTTTGCGGAAGGCAAAAGGGAAAAGCGGAGCAACGGCCGTCATATCCAGGGTTACTGTATCAGTACTGGGAGAAAAGAATTTCACGGTGCAGTCAAGTTTTCCGTCATAAAGAGAGCCAAACTGGCTGATTTCGACTGCAGGGGCATCCGGAGTCAGCGTGATCTCTGCATAATAGGCAGCACTCCCGTATTTCCCCGGAGAGAAACTGGTCCAGTCTGCTGCTCCAATTAGAGACCGGCATAGATTGATACGGAAACGGGTTCCGGCAACCGGAATTAGGTCGAAGTTTGACCAAGGGATAGCTGCTTCAAAGGTCCAGTTTTCTTTTTGGATGGTATGAGCTGTTTTGACACCAGAGGCATCCCAGTTTTTATTGCCGCGATGCGAGTCATAGAAAACGCCTTGGCTGTTAAAGATGAACTGGAAGAATTCGGGTATGGCGTTCATGCCGTAGAGCCATAATTCAATGGAATCGTCTTCCCAGAGTGCACCGTCACGTTCCCTGACGTTGCAGACCAGATCAGTTGCCGGCGTGCGCATGCCAAGATACAGATTGTCATTGTCCCAGCTGAAAAAACACTGACTCTGGTTGGGAGAATAGAGGTTGCTGGCGATCGAATGCATGCCGGATGCGCCGAATGCAAATTCAGCGTCATGGATGATCCCGTCAATGTCCGGTGTTCTTTTACCAGAGGCAAAGGCGAAAGGGACGGATGGGTTACGGACTTCCGATGCAAGACGTGTGTACTCTGCTTCAATTTCACCGGACGACAGTTTTTTTTCGAAAATTCGCAGTTCATCTATGGCTGAGTTGCCGGGATCGCCCTGCCAGTATTCTCCAAGTATGAACTTCTTAAAATCGTTTTCCAGCGGTTTTTGGACTTCTTCGATGGCAGCTTGCCTGCCGTCAATATGGAGTTCCAGTATGCTTTCATTCCAGGATGCGCAGACATGGTGCCATTCGCCTTTTTCCCACTTCCGGATATCGGTTCGGGCGGTCGTCTGAAAGCCATCTTTGCCAAGACGCCCATACAAAAAAAACAATTCAGATGAATGATGATATTTATAAATAATGAGCCGGTCTTCCTGATTTTCAGCGCCGAAAAAATGCTTGAAGTCTCTGTCGGAGCCGTCCCAGTCGATGGGATTGACCCAGAAGCTGATGGTTCCTTCTCTGGAATTTAGTGCCGGGATAGGATAATAATGAATGGTCTGAATTCCCTTTGCGTCGCTGCTGTGGCCAAGGCGCAATGCTTTCCCGGAAAGGCCTGGCATCAGCATGCTGTCAGGCGTCCGGTCGTCCGCTTTTTTACCCAAAATTCCTTCCACGCCAGTGGCTTCGTGCTGTCCTGCCACCTCAAGGATCTGGTTCCCCATCCCTCCCCTGTCGGCTCTGATATCGCGGTCAAAAGTAAACAATATATCCGGTTCCACAGCGGAAAGCAGCACCGATAACAAGGCCAACAGCAATAGCAATTTCAGATCAGGCATTGGAATCTCCTCAGGTTTATTGCTTGTACTGACAATGTTTTGAACCGTAGATATCCGTCAGTATATTGGCGGTAACATGAAAATCAGCCCACATGATATTGAATCTGCCGCTGTGAAGTGAATGCAGTTCCGGTGGAAAGTAGGCGGTAAGATCATTTGCACCAATGTATTTTTTCACGGAATCCCCCCGCCAAGAACTGCCGGGAGTGCCGAGATAGGCATCCGTTATTGCCCAGATGCTGCCGGGCCGTTTGACCTCCACAATTTTGGGCACTCGTTGATAATCCAGATGCTGCGTGTCGCCACCTAGAGCCCCGCTCAGGCCGTAGGTCTGTTTCAGCCCGAATCCAAATTCGTCGGTCGGACTGATTGGATAGGTGAAATTACCGCGATAGAGAGAGGCAAACTGACCGAATCCTGTCGGACAGCGCAGAATTTTGGGATCGGGGCCGCTGATTGTTAAATAATTGCTTAACCAGAGAGTCGCATTCCAGAGCCGGTTGCCATTGGTTTTTGCGGGAATAAAATAATCATCAAAATCACCAATGTACTGAGCGATCCCAAGACCAATCTGCCGCAGATTGTTAGAGCAGGTGATTGCCTGAGCTTTCTGACGGGCTTTGCTTAAGGCCGGCAGCAACATGCTGGCCAGAATCGCGATGATCGCAATCACGACAAGCAGTTCAATCAAAGTGAAAAAAATCACATGTTTTCTCCGTTCGGTCTTCATCAGTGGTCTCCTTGTTCTGTTTGTTGAATCGTCTTCTGTAACTCGGAAAGAATGGTATTTGCAGCGGAATCGAATGAACAGTTGAATTTCTCCGCATCTGCATTTGCAGGGATGGAAGCAAGGCAATGGTCAAGGTGTTTTTCCAGCTTTTCTGGATGTTGCGGGCGTATGCCAGCGTTGCGCAAAGCAAAGGCGGTACGGAAGAGCAGTGATTTTGCCAGGCATTCGGGTACTGCCGTGGTGCGTATGGAGAACGGAATGGCGATGGTTGAATCAGGCGGCCCGGCCAGAAGAGAAACAACGGAGTCCCTCCCGTTCAGTTCAGTCGTTATGCCGAAACTGGTCGGTTTCCGGCAAACCGCATCGCCGGGCAATAGACCAAGACGTGTCGTGGTGCGGGCAAGAAGCCGGCAATGCGCGACCGTGATCGCGGGGGCTTTTTTCTGAAGACCACGCAGGATCTTCATCCGCCGGTTGATATTGGACTGCAGCTCTTTGTTTTTCGCCGGCAGCGCATAACCATGAAGACCCGGCAGATGCCAGGAATTGGAACGTACATCCAGACCGAACAAAACTTCCGCGGAAACAACGTGGGCGGCGGTGTTTTCCATGATAAAAGCGTGTTCCGAGTCGGCAAACAGAAATGTGGAACCGTATTCGCCATGGGAATAATGACCGCGAAGGACAATTTCACGGCAGAGAGCAAGCGCATCCTTTGCATTCGCAGTCTGTTCGAGAGCAAGCCGGAGCATGTCGGGTGTATGCAGCCCGACATGCGTGTTTTCCCGGCAAAACTCTCCGGAATTCATTGCGCCGGCTAATCCGTGCTCATTGATCCCGAACAACGGCGAAGCCCCCAGGCTGTCAACCAGACCGGCCCAGCGAAAACGCCCGGGCGCGCTGCGGATGATCCAGGCTTGATGCGAATCCCCCCCATCGCGATTCTTGTGCAGAAGAATCCGATGCCCGCGAGATACATCCGGCATGATGATCCATGATGTGCAGGCAATCGCTGGCGGCGCATGCCGAGCCGCAAGGGTCATTATCAACTCATTCGCCTCAATCTGCAGCCCGGAGGCCATGGCGTGATATTCTACAAGCCATTCCTGAGCGTATCTTTCCAGAAGACGAAGGTAATTGCGCAAATAATCGCTACGGGAAAGATTCGCACACGCAAACTGCCGGTCGATCATCTCACGCAAAGCCAGATAATCGGCCTGAACATCATAGTCACACAACGCGATCCGCTGAAGACCAAACGCATAACTGTCACTCGCAAATGGGATCATGGCTTATCCTTGATTTTGAATCTGTGTTAATTATATCATAAAAAATAGACCTTGTCAAGCCGTAAATATATATTTGCTAAATTTTTCTAAAAAATGTTGCATTCTTTCCGTGATCATCCCGTCGCTTCTCTCCGGGGTATTTAAATCCTATGTTGCATGTTCGAAAGGCGGGGGCGGGGACGCAGGCTTTGCTCACAACCTGTAAAACGGTAAACTTTTTTTCTCTTGAAGTGTTGAGCGGGCGTGAGCTATGGAGCGCCGGCGTCCTCGTCGGCATCCCCGCGCCCGAATTTCGGCCAAGTACCATAACATACGTTGCTGGCAAAATGGTTCCCAGGAAAAGTATATCAGATATTGAAATCGCTAAAAATAAGTCTATAATATATATTTGTACAAGAAATTCAATCATGGAGTATATTTATGTCGCGATACAGGAACATAGCGCAGGCGCTGGGGGAGCGGATTGCGTGCGGGGAATTTGCGTCGGCGGGGCGTCTTCCCAGCTGTCAGGAGCTGACGGTTGTCTTCGGGGTGAGTTATGTAACCATATCCCGGGCGATTCGTGAGCTTGAGTTATCCGGTCTGGTGGTCAGCAAACCGGGGCACGGAATTTATGTTGTGCCGGAAGAGGAACGTGGCAGGCAGCCATTGTCACAGGTAGGTTTTATCATGCCGACGAGGGGGGATCTTTTCGGGAATTATTTTACACCGGTTTTAAATGGCCTCGGTCAGCGTCACATACAGTCGGTACCGCTGACGGATGATATGCATTTGAATGCGCTGGAGGCCTCAGAACGCATTGCCAGGATGAAGGGATATGCGGAAAGCGGTTATATGTCGTTGGTGGTGGATGGGGATCGTTGTTTTCCCTTTGCCGCATTGAATCACGTATTTTCAAAATTTCGTCAGGTTAATTTTGTGCTGCGTTGTGATTCCGGGCTTGAGTTTGCAGGAGCGAATCGTCTTGTCTGCGACTATCGGCAGGCTGGACGAGAGCTAACGTCCCACCTTTTGAGCCAGGGGGTACGACGCATCGTTTTTTTGACTTTTGAGGAGCTTGATGAAGTCTGGCGCCGGAGCAATTTCAGTACGCAACACTCGCATGATCAGCTGGTGTTTGACGGCATTGAAGATGCTTGCCGCGAGAATGGTGTGGATTTTTCCGGGTGTTGTAAAATGATTCGCAATCAACTGCCCAATGAGGACGACCCGGACTGCGAACAGGCGCTTTCCGCGTTTCTGCAAAAAACTCCGGGTTGCCGCTGTGGTATCATCGCAATTGATGATGGGCGGGCGCGGTATGCATACCGCGCCGCTGTTTTGTGTGGATTAGCGGTCGGGCGGGATGTGGCCGTTACGGGATTGTTCGATACTGCGTTATCCGAAGTGCTCTCCCCGCGTTTGACAACCGTTAACATCGGAGAAACGGAAATCGCAGAACTGACAATGAAAGCGATTACCGGCAAATGGCGTGGACGAACCGTTATGGTCAAGCCACGCTTGATCGTGAAAGAGTCTTCCCTGCTTCCATCCACCACCCGGGAATACAGTTCCTGAATCATATCCGGATGCGGATATAAAGCACCGGAGCGTTTTGTACTACTATCCGCCAGTTTCTGGTTTTTGGCAGAATATTTTCTGTACGTGGTTAACAATGGACAGATTGGGAGCCAGGGTCTGGTGTTTCCGTTTGATGGGACAAAAACGAACCGAATCCGGAGATGCCGGCGAGGCCGCTGACGCCCCATAGCTCGCACCACTTTTTGCCAGCACTACCCTGTTGGCCGCCGCCTGTTCATCCTTGCATCATGCCGTTTTAAGCGAAGGCCGGGTTCCAAAGGGGTTTATTTTTCATCGATACTGAAGTCGTCGAACCAGATGCTGTTATCGGGGGACTGTCCGCCGAAGGTGACAAGGAGGGAGCGGCACTGGCTCCAGCGGCCCTCTGTGGGAATTTGGAAGGTGAGGGAAAGCTGGCGCCAGCCGGGCGCAAAGGGGCTTTGTGTCCGTTGCACCGGGGTTCCTAGAAACTGTTGATTTTCATCCTGTCCTTGAAAGGCGAGGGTGGCATTTTCACCGCTGTTCTGCAATACCCATAGGGAAGCCTCATAGGTTCGTCCAGGAACGGCTGGAAAGTTTTTCAGAAAACAGCCTCGGTGTTCTGTCCCATTGCACTTGAGCTGGAAGGAGGCCTTTGCACTGCGGCTGACATCATAGGAAAGAGCATATTCGTCCTGGCTTTCGCTGCCTTTCCAGAAAGACCAGAGTCGTGAGAAATCAAATTCCTGTGGATAGAAAGGGCGTGGTGGAAACGCGAGAATGCGGTAGGAGCGCCCTGGTACTGATACACGGACTTTACCGGATACGACGGCAAGCTCCTTGCCGTCATATTCCTCACAGGCAGTGAAATCACCGGAAGCGATGGCGGAGAGATCAAGTTCGCAATCTTCGTCCTCCGGAGTCTGGTTGGACAGAAAGATCAGCGTCCGATTGCCGGGACATTCGTACCAGGTCACACGGATATCGGGATTGGAACTTTTGATGCGATTGTCCTCGTAGTAAAGATGGCACTGGGTCTCCGTTTTCTGTACCTCGTATTTTTCAAGGATATCCCAAAGTTTCCGGAAGGACGCGGGTTTGGCCCAGAGATGGGTGGAATCAATATCATGGAGCTGCAGCATGGAGATCATGGCATCGGTCGTCTGATCATTGACATGCTTGCCTTGTTTTGCGTACCAGATGGCAGGCAGGAAGACGACCCCAATGCCGAGGACATCCCGGTTGTATTCACTCTGCCAGATCTCATCCGGAATTTCGTCTGTATAAACATAAAAATTGCGTTGGATGGCGGCGGTATGCTGTTCCCCGGGCAGCCAGTAGTCGGCCATGCCGCACTGCATGGGGTAGTACGAACGCTGGCCATGGCACATGACGGAGCGGCCATACCGGTGGGCAAGGGCGACGGTGCGTTTGATGAGCTCTCGCTTGGTCACGATTTCATTGCGCCAGATTTCACGTCCGAAGCGGTCTTTAAAGCTGCAGCCATGAAGGGGATTGCGGCAGACGCTGGAACCGCAGTGATCGTAGTAGATCTGGAAGACTCGGTCGCCGTAGGGATGTTGATAGATTTTCAACTGGTTATTCAGGTAGTAATCGGTTAGCGCGGTGGCATTACAGAATAACAATAGGGTATTATAAACTTTTTCGTATTTGCCTTCACCCAGTGGTTTGTGCCAGGGCATCTGGCAGACGGCTCCGCGTGGAATCCGCCAGTATTTCCAGAAATATTGTACCATTTCGTTGTCATCGGTCAGCGCATTGGCAAGACCATAAACTGAGGCGGACCAGGGGCGCCGGGTTTTCATACGGTATTCGAAGTCCGTGGGATGGGGGACAAAGCTGCCGACATCCTGGAACCCTCCGTCGCCGCCGCCGTGAATGAGTCCGATATCGTCGCCAAAGCGGAGAACGCGGTTGCGTTCTGGCAGGGGGCGGACAGGCGTTGTGATGAAGAGTGCTTCATAGGAAACGTCGGCTGGCAGTTTGCTGTTTTTCTGAATCATTTCCACCCGGCATTCACCGGTTTCGCGGTTGACGAAACGGACGGGCTGTGCAGTATCATAGATCCAGTTGGCGTCATGCTGGCAGGCAAAGGCAAAGCCGCCTGCGTGTGGGGAGACGAGCCAAAGCATGTTGGCGTTTGGATCAAATGGATATTCAAAAACGTTGCGAGTGGGATCCTGAAGTGTCGGAGTCATCAGAAAACGACGGAATTCGGGGGCAACCTGCCAAGTAAGGTACATGGCGGAAATTTCGGGCTGCTCCCGGATTGTCCAATCAACTTTAAGGAATCCGTCATATTCGACGGTCGTGGCGTAATCAATGACGCAGTCGCCAGCACGCCCGCTGCCGTTGAAGGTCACGCTGCGCTTGCTGCGCGAAGACGAACCGGCCTTCCAGGTAATGACCCGCTCATCCAAGTGAAGAGTGGGTGCTGTGAGGAAGAGCTCTCTGTCCTGTATCGTGATGCTTTCCGGAAGCGGCCCGCCGCCAAAGCGGTAGCGGCGGTTCCATAGGGTGATGTTACGCCCATCAACGGCGAAATCGCGCCAGAGAGCCGGTACTTCATCCTCGTCACCAAGTCCATTATAAGCGAAGGAGAGGTCGGGGCGGATAATTTTTGTCAATACGCGGTGGCCGCCGCCGATCGTGGTTTCCAAAACATATGGGCCGACTTGGTCAATGCCAGAAAAAATGCGGCATTCATTTTTTTGTGAAAACAGCCACTGTCCTGAATGAATGAGTTTACCATCCGGGGCAGTAAGTTTATAGTCGATATTGAGCTTGCCTGCAACAAGAGTCAAGGCAAGATCCTCGGGCAGAGCTGAAAAATCGAATTCCGCTTCGAGTTTATCAAGCTTTTCGCAGGGTCCCTTGTCCACCCCGTTGAGGCGGACTTCATAGCTCTGGATGGCATCGGCTGGACGATCCTTGAGAAGTCTCGCATAAGCGTTGGAAACTTCAACGGGAGTAAGTGCCCTGGAATAAATACGGGCATCGTCGATGACTGTACCCCAGCGATGCCGGTCTTCGTAGAATGTGCTTTTTAGACCAATAAACCCCGATTTGGCCTGGAAATCGGCATTTTTGAGGCATTTTGG
>JBAXYW010000030.1:0-17033 GCA_041670605.1 Lentisphaeria bacterium | reverse complement strand
GTGGAAAGAACTGCCAGGCTTCTTCGAGGGAAGCGATGCAATCTTCTTTACGCAAAGGCGCTCCTGCCGGGATATGCAAATGCAAGATTGGCTCGCCGGCTTTCAGAACAAGCTCCCACTCAGTCAAGTCCAAGACAACGGGCGTCTTTTCAAGGGTTCCGCCAACATTGGCAGGGTATCCGGCAACCTGCTGATTTTCTTCCCGGTAAAACGTCTGAAATGCCGTTTGCTCACCCGGATTGCCGAAACGGAAACCCTCTGCGGAAATCGCTTCATTTCCCCTGGCAAGAAAGCAGAGTTGTTTATTTTGCCGATGCTTGAAGACCTGAATCGGATCGTGCCAGCTGCCAAATTGGAATTCCAGCCGCCCCAAGGCAAACAGGTTAGGGATCATGTGATTGCGCAACCAATTATTATTATGACAGACATAGTGCCCGGTTTTTTTAAAACCAGCCTCCGTCCAGACTTGTAAATCATGCATTGTATCGCGCAACACCTGCTGTGAAATGCCCCGAAGCGAATAGTATTTTTTCAAGCGTGGCAATGGCGCCAGAGTCGCCAGCGTGAAAAGGTGGCCATTTTCACAAGGCAAAGGCGTGCCGGGTTGCGGCAGAGGCGAAGGGAAAAAACCATCTTCCGGCGCCGCCAGATTCATACGCCAATGCATATGCCAAGCAAAACGCGACAGCATGTCATTGTCCCGAATCTGCCGAGCAGCCTGTTGCAGAGCCAGTAGCGCATTTTCCTGTAAACTCGACAATTCTGCGAGTTCATTTATAAAATTTTCCTGCAGGAAATACACTCCGTCGTAGGGGTAGGTTTCCTGGGATTGCGCCCAGCCTCCAGCCCATAATTCCCGTCCGGCGGAATCGATCCCGAGAGCCTCTGCAAGCGAATTGAAATTCTGAAAATCCATATCCATTGAATCCCGATTGATTTTCTGCAAAAGTTTAGCAGTGACAGATTATATTAAGCAAGGTGTAACAACGGGAAATAGCCAAAGTTCTTCATAATATAACTCTTCATCTCCAAAACAAAGATTTTCGCAGCATGAATTCAGCACAATATATCAGTACGCGTGGCGGCATTCAGCCGGTAGATTTCATAGACGCAGTAATGATGGGGCTGGCTGAAGATGGTGGTTTGCTACTGCCAGCCAAGCTTCCGGATTGCCGATCCCAGCTGGATGGCTGGCGAAAACTCAGTTATACTGGACTGGCTTTTGAGGTCATGCGGCTCTTTGTCGGCGAAGCAATTCCGCAAGAAGAGTTGAAAGAACTGATCCGGCAGAGCTACTCGACATTCCGACATCCGGACATTGTTCCCCTGGTGCCGCTTTCCGAACAACTTTTTCTGGCCGAGCTTTTTCATGGCCCCACGCTGGCTTTTAAGGATATCGCCCTGCAATTTCTTGGCAACCTGTTTGGCTATGTATTAAAAAAACGTGGTGGCGAGCTCAATATCATCGGTGCGACCAGCGGCGATACCGGCAGCGCCGCCATTCACGGCGTCCGGGGCAAATCCGGTATTCATATCTTTATTCTGTATCCCAATGGCCGTGTCAGCCCAATCCAGGAACAGCAGATGGCTTCCGTGCCGGATGCCAATGTCCACTGCCTGGCAATCAATGGAACCTTTGATGATGGGCAACGGGTTTTAAAGGAAGTCTTCAATGACCTGCACTTCAAACGCGAATTTTCCTTGGGGGCGGTCAATTCAGTCAACTGGGTCAGAATCCTGGCTCAAATTGTCTATTATTTCTGGGCCTCCTTCCGGGTACAGGAAAAAACCGGCTATCCGGGAACGATGCAGATTGCCGTGCCAACCGGAAATTTCGGGGATATCTTTGCCGGTTACATTGCCTTACGTATGGGCGCTCCCATTCACCGGCTGATCCTTGCCAGTAATGAAAATGATATCCTAAGCCGGTTTTTCAATACTGGAGAATATTCTCTGGGAAGCGTCCGACCGACGCTCAGCCCAAGCATGGATATTCAGGTGGCCAGCAATTTCGAACGCTACCTGTATTATCGAACCGGACAAGATTCCGAAAAAGTCGTCGAGTTAATGCAGCATTTCGCCGCTGAACAGCACATCACGCTGCCGGGCAACGATCCGAAATTCGCCGCCGGCAAAGGGGATACCGAGAAGACCTTGGCCACGATCCGGAAATATTATGATCTGAAAAAATATATTCTCGATCCCCACAGCGCAGTTGGCGTATCCGTCGCAGAAAAATTCCAGCTGGACGGCATACCGACAATCTGCTTGGCGACCGCCCATCCCGGGAAATTTCCGGAAGCGATCCAGAAGGCATTGGGAAATCCAAGGCTGGCCAATCACCCCGAGCTGAGCAAATTGGCCGGATTACCGTTGCGAAAAACCGTCCTCGATGCTAGCCGGGAAACGATCGAAAACTTCGTCCGGACAACCCTGAATAAATAAAGTGCAATGTAAGATACGGTCATAACGACGGATTTGTCCGGGAGCGGGGAGGATCCGGAGCTGGAAGCTCCGGCCACATTCTGGGGAAGATCCGGGAGCGGGGAGGATCCGGAGCTGGAAGCTCCGGCCACATTCTGGGGAAGATCCGGGAGCGGGGAGGCAAGTTAAAAACCCGCTGGTGCTTACGCAGTCTGAACTACAAACGTACGTATCCGACGCATGCATATGGAGTGCGGGAGCGCCAGCTCCCGCTTTCAGTGCGCCAGCTTGCTGGTGTCATCCGCAAAAAGACTCCCTAACGCCTATCCGTTAGGGGACTCGATAACCTGAACTTTTCATTTTCAGACGATAACTACAATGTTCGATCGTATATTTTTGAATATTGCTTAATAGTACCCATTTATAGTTCAAAAATCCAACTGTTTTTTTAGGTTTAACCCTTTGTTTTCGGTATGAAAACGAACCGCGATCCGGGATGCCGGCGAGGACACCGGCGCTCCATAGCTCTCGACCGTTCGAAGATGCACGAGAAAAGGAGCCGAAGAGTATTATTATATCTTCTGAAGTGGCGCCCGACCGGAGCTTCCAGCTCCGGATTTTTCAATTAGGCAAACTTACTGAGCTGGAGCAGTTTCACCTTCCACTGGAGTCGCTGCCTTGTCACCCCCACCAAAAATATTTTTGATTCCCTTACCCAGATTTTTGCCGCTTTCCAGAATGGCTTTCCCACTTTCGACGGCAGCCTGACCCGCTGCTTTCCCACTTTCGACGGCAGCCTGACCCGCTGCTTTCCCACTTTCGACGGCGGCTTTACCGCCTTCGATGACGGCTTTGCCGCCTTCGATGGCGGCTTTGCCAACAGACCCGACAGCACCGATGGCACCAGTCAGCATTTCTTTCAGGATAATAGCGGAAGCTTCCACCATACCGACCTGATCCCCATCGTCTTTGCCGATATCATTGATTTCAACCCCTGGCAAGGGGACTGGCAGCGCGGCTCCACCAAGAATTTTTGCACTGAGCCGTACATTACCGCCCGTAACTAGGACGTGATTGATCTGCACTTTTTTGCCCGGTGTATCCGTTTCTGGCTTTTCTTTGGGTTTATTCGGGTCTGTGCTGGGAACGAAACGATTGACATTCGCCAAGATCGTCCCGAGGTTAGTATTGCCCAAGCCTGCCTCGAAGGTCAGAGAGGGGTCAATAATCTGGATTTCTGTGATCTGGATGGTGTCACTCAGCAAGCTGGATGGTTTCAAGGAGACAAAGACTTTTGTCAGGCTGAACGCCTCATCGGTTTTATATCCCTCGGGATTGCCAACCTGAAGATTCTCCAACAGTAATTCCCCTTTCCATAAAGACAAATCGATCGTTTCAATGGTAATGTTACTTTTCGTGACGGTCGAACCCACTTTTTCAATGGCGCCTTTCAAAATACTGTCCAGAAAAAGCAACCCGACAATTACAGCAACGACCAGCACTGCAACAATGAGTCCAAGAATTTTCAGCCATCTTTTTTTTAAAGCCATTTTCTTTACTCTCTTTCGTTTTTTTTATCACTCAAACACATGGGAATCCGTTGAATGCAAGCCATCACAATATCACTTCCCCAAGGCCAGAATCTGATCCATAGCTGCGGATGTTTTCTCGAGCAAGCCCGACGCATAAGGCATCATTTCTGCAGTCAGAGTCTTATCATAACCAATTTTCCGCAGTGCAGCCATGCTTTCTGCCCAAGGCATATCGCCTGCCATTAAATCACAGAACCCAGCCAACGTTCCATTCGCCAGCTGGAAATCCTTCAGATGAACCCTGCTGATTCGCTTGCCCAGCAATTCGATCCAGTGCGGCGGCCACTGCTGATGATTCAGCACATTACCGGCATCAAAATAAATCCCCACTGCGGGATTCTGAATACTGTCAATAAACGAAGCAAATTCCAAGGGGGAATAGAACAAGCCATTCCAGACATTTTCGACCGCCAGAGTTACTCCGAGGTCTGCTGCAGTCTGTCCCAGTTCCGTCACCGCCTGGCGTGCTCTTTCCACAGCCAGATCGTAACGCACTGGAGAAAAGGAGGGATCCCAGGGAATGATGACCGCGCCCGGCACGAAAAGCATCGCAGAGCAGCCCAGCCAGGCAGCCCGCTGCAACGCTTTTTTATGCACTTCGATGGAGCGTTTTCGCACGGCTTCATCGGGGTGTGTTGGGCAAAGACTCCAGCTCATGCCACTGGCCATGGTCTGCAGTGCCATCGAGTACTCTTCGGCCAACGCGCGATATTCGCGGCAAGTTTTCTGGCTGCTTTCCGGGGTAAGCACGCCTTCAAGACCAACACACAATTCCAAGGCGTCAAAGCCCGCGGCTTTCGATTTCGCAAAGGCAGCTTTTACCGGGCAAGTTCCTTCAAGTCCCCCTGGCATGGCCCAATAACTGATCGCTTTCAACATCTCTGATTTCTCCTGTTTTTAATAGGCTCTAACAAACTTGTTAATACTGTACCGTCTTTTTTCAGAAAATACAATTCAGTAGGGCAAGGCGGCTTGCAAAAAGAGTCGATGCAGATTTTTATCGTTATAAGGATCCTGCTGCTCGTTGATTTCGGCATTGGAATATCCAGATTGGATTCTGAGTACAAGAACCGTACGAGTCTCTAAGTCAACCTGAAACGCTGCCCGCCAAGTACGATAGGCCAACAAGTGGCAGGAATTTTCTCCATTCTCCAGTAAGCGATGCCGTTTTGCGTTGGCGGGTTCAAACTGCAGTTGATTGAGCAGAAAAGAACGCAGACACGTCAAGCCCTGGCTTTCCAGCCAATAAAGCTGATTTTCTGCGAAACTGCTGAATTGAATTTGGAACAACTCTTCTTCGCCCAACCAACCATCGCTTGCATCGGGATGACAATCCGCATAACGCAAATACGGCTTCAGATCAAGAACCGGAGTTTCGTCAAGCAGATCATGTCCCCGGACATCAAGCTGCAGACCTTTGATTGCCAGCAATTCCACACAACTCAGACCAATTGGATTGGGACGATAAGGAGCCCGACTGGCAAAAACACCCACTTTACGTTTGCGGTGCCGCGGCGGGCTGACCATCGGTTTCCAATGAGAATTCTGGTGGAAAGCAAAGAGAATCCAGAGATGCGAAAAGCCAGCGAGTTCCTGCAGAGCCTGTTCAAAATTCCGGTTTGGATAAAGTTCAACAATGCCTGAATTCCGCCCCGCCAGACTGCCCTGTCGGGCGACATCGTATGAAAATTTTTCTGGGCAACGGAAGATTCCGATCGGTTTAAAAGTGAAAGTCATGATTTTGGGCTTTTAGAGAACGATTAGGGGTTATCGATTGGTTATACGCGTTCTGGAAACCGAGCCGCATGATTATAAAAAGTGGTTGAACGCAAAATCGGGCGCCTGGTTTTGTCATGCGGAAAACCAGAATATAAAAAAAACGGAGTTCCACTACTGGGACTCCGTCTTTTTCTGAATTCAGCGCTAAGCTCAGTCTTCTTCTTCTTCCTGAAGTTTAGCGGCCTCTTCCTGAATTTTGGCAGCCAGCTGGGAAGGCACGTTTTCGTAGCGTTCAAAGGTCATTTCGAAGCTCCCTCGCCCCTGGGTCATGGAACGAAGTAGAGTCGGATAGCTGTAGCACTCGACTTGCGGAAGTTCCGCCCGCAGAATTTGCATGCCATCTTCCCGATCCATGCCAAGAATACGCCCGCGGCGGGAATTCAAATCGCCGCTGATCGCACCCATATATTCATCCGGGAACATAATCTTCAGACTCATGATCGGTTCCAGCAAAATCGGTTTGGCCTTGGCCATGGCTTCCCGAAAAGCCCCGCGCGTGGCAATTTTAAAGGCCATTTCGGAGGAATCCACATCATGATATTTGCCATCGAAGACGGTCGCTGTGAAATTGATCACTTTGGAACGGGAAAGAGGACCGGCCAAACGGGTCTCAGTCACTCCTTTCTCAATAGCGGGAATGTAATTCTTGGGAATATTACCGCCGACGACTTCATTGCCAAACTGGAATTCTTCCTCGGGCGTGCCGACAAACGGTTCAATGCGCAAATGAACTTCGGCAAACTGACCATGCCCGCCGGATTGCTTCTTATGACGGAATTGCGCCGTCCCGGTGCCATTGACAGTTTCACGGTAGGGAATTCGGGGAGATTCCAAATCCACAGCGACTTTGAAATCATTTTTCATCCGGCTCACCAGCAGATTAATATGAAGATCCCCCATACCGCTAATCACGGTCTGCCGTGTCTCCGGATTACGTTGTACCTTTAAGGTCGGGTCTTCGGCTATCAGACGGCTTAAGCCAGCACCCAACTTGTCTTCTTCCCCTTTATTGGCCGCAGAAATCGCATACATTGTCGTGGCCTGAGGATAAACGACCGGCTGAAATTTGTAATTAAAATTTTTGCTTCCGAGGAGATCATTGAGTCCGGTATTTTTCAATTTTGCGACGGCGATGATCTCGCCGGGGCCAGCTGCTTCAATCGTAGCCTGTTCTTTTCCCTGCATCTGTAACAGATTGCCGATTCTTTCCTTTCCATTGCGGGTGGAATTCACCAATTCAGAATCGGACTTGAAGGTGCCGCTGAAGATACGGATGTAATTCATCTGTCCCATGAAAGCATCATTCACGGCCTTGAAAACAAAGCCCATCGCATCACTGGCGTTGCGGTCAATCTCGCCCTCTTCCATACGCAGGGGAACATTATCCAGCGGGCTGGGGGCAAAGGCTAGCAGCCCGTCCATCAATTCACTGATGCCCAAATCTTTATCAGCACTACCTGCAAAAACCGGAACCAGCGTCCCAGCCAGAACTGCTTTGCGGAAACCAAGCGTAAATTCCTCAGGGTTCAACTCGCCCTGCTCGAAGTATTTGTTCATCAATTCTTCATCGGACTCGGCCACGGCATCGGACAACGCGCCTTTGAATTCGGCAGCCTGAGCCGCAAAATCTCCTTGAACCCCATCCATGACACAACCCACGCCGGTCAAGCTGCTTTGGCCGCCGATTGGCAAAGTATAGGGAACGCAGACATTCATGCCGTAATTCTGACGCAGAGATTCCAGCACTTCATCAAAATTTGCCTGGTCACGATCACAGCCATTGATAAAAATAACGCGCGGCATATTGCGGTCGCGCGCCTGACGCCAGGCACGGATCGTTCCCGGGCCAATCCCCAACACGGCATCGACCACGAGCACCATCAGGTCAGAGACATTGATACAATTCATCGCCTCACCGCAAAAATCCGAATTTCCGGGCGTATCGGTAAAAAAGAAATATCCATCTTTCCACGGACAATGCAGAACACTGCTGAAAATACTGCTCTTGCGCTCCTGCTCTTCCTGCCGGAAATCCGAGACACTCGTCCCATTGTCAACATTTCCGCGGCGCCCCACTACTCCAGCCTTAAACAACATTAAATCCGCCAAGGTTGTCTTCCCAGAACCCGCATGACCAGCTAACACAAAATTACGAATTTTTTCCGGAGCACAATTTTTCACAGGTGATTCTCCAAATCTCAGGTTAAGTTTTTGTCTTTGAGCTAAGTTTAAAAAACACAAGGTTAAGGGAAGTAATGTAATCCATCAACCTGTTTTTTAAAACTGGGGGATGGCTTAATTTATCCGGGTCAAAAAAACTCTCCGTTTTTTGTCATCAAGCCTGGTTAACATCGGTTTTTCAGAAAGCCGGTGTCCAAGCAGGCAGCGCAAGGTTTGCGCCTTGGGAAATAGGGGTAATGGTTTTCAGCCAGCTGTCAACAAGATACAGATCCCGGCTTCGCCCGCTGCTGCGGATACAGACGACATGTCGTCCATCCGGAGCCCAAGAAGGGGCTTCCCAATCTCCGGCTGCCACCGTAATAATCTGTGGCATGGGGTTGTTCTGCTTCATATCCAGTACCGCCAAAACATATTGTCCGGAATTGCTTTTACTCGAATAGCAGAGTTTATTGCTGACCATGGACCAATCTGGGGAGACGCATTCATTGCCGCCCGTCTGCAACCGTTTGGGCTTGCCCCCTTGCGCTGGCAGCAGATAAAGCTGAGGTTTGCCGACCTTATCGGAGACAAAACAGAGAGTCTGTCCATCCGGAGCCCAGCAGGGGGAGGATTCGACATGAATATCACTGGTCAGCCGGAGTTCCTTTCCGGCAGCCAGATTTTTGACATAGAGATCGACTCTGCGATCCTGGCTGAGTGCCAGGGCGAGGAATTGACCATCCGGAGAAAGACTAGCACTGGAATTGAGCCCTCTTGACTGTGAAACAACGCGTTGCCTTTTATTCAATACATCGACCAGCACAATGCTGAGCGAATTATTTCTGGCCATCGTATAGACCAGAGCGTTGCGATGTCCCCAACTCGGTTCGGTGCTGATCGCGGCATTGTTTGTAATGCGTTCCTGACCACTGCCATCCAGAAAACAGGAAAAGATTTCCTTCATATTGTTCTGGCCGGGCATGACGAAAGCGATTCGTCGAGCGCAGTAAGCCGGGACATTAAAAAGTTTTTTCAGAATAGCATCAACGAGTTCAAAGGATGCCTCATTCAGGTTTTCGTGTTGTCCGGTACAGAGGAACGGCGGCTGTCCGGAGGCCGTCACTTGGGCTTCATAAACATGCGGAGTCTCCCGATGACGCAATTGCAGTCGGATTTGCGCTTTCGCAGCCTGAGCCTCCGGCAAAATTCGGAACCAGTCGCATTTATAGAGGGTATTGAGCAGCTGTTTTTTTGCCTCTTCGGTACCATCGAATTGAACGATAGCCAAGCTGGGATTATCACTGACATATTTGGTCACCGTAGTCTGCTGATTGGGCTGTCCTGCCACTGGGATTGTGACAGCTACCCAGCATAAAAGTGAAAATAAAATAAAGCGCTGTTTTTTCATAATAGTAACTTTGTCTCCTTGTTGAAAAATCTCTTTAAAAATAGTGCTCGGGTAGCGATCAACCTTCCATGCGAAAAGCGGCAAAAGCAGTATTGGGGCGACTTAGCCAAATCCAGACGAACAGGATAATATACCACTTTCTGAACTGCTGTCCCAAACTTCCCGAAAAAGTTCAAAAAGAAATAAATCTGCTGTAAGGATTCAGCGCGGGCGTGTCCATTGATTGCCCTGGGTAGATCCGAAAAAGCGGTTATAGGGATTTCATTCTGGATAGGTATTGATGGTACCGGAGAAATCACATTTCCGCCAGGTTTCCTGGTTGCTCCAATTTTCCCAGGAGACATGTCCATCGCAGAACGCGAAAACATTCCCCTCGTCATGCCGGCCGACCAAGTAATCTCTGGGCGAGTAATCGAGGTCGAAAAAGCCATCATTTGTCGTCTCCTGGGTTGATCCCTCTTCGAGCAAAAGCGGGGTTTGAGAAGAAGCCGAAACCTGGGTTGTTTTGACAGCCCGAGTATCGGAATTTGCCCCATAACTGCATTTGGATTCGGTACGATCCAAAGGACAACGGTAAATTTTTTCTGCGTTGATATAAGGGAAGAGGATTCCTCTGCTGACGACAAAATTTCCGGCCAAGGGGACTGGGAAGCCATCATAAAAGAGCCAGCCGCCTTCCTGATTGGCGCCTTCTCCCCCATTCACATACCAGGGGAAATAATCTGTGGCATCCTGTGAATACATGATAAAAGCCAGTCCCAGCTGGGTGAGATTGTTAATACAAGTGGTCTGTTGCGCTTTTTTCCGGCTCTTGCTTAAAACCGGCATCAACAAGCCTGCCAAAATCGCGATAATTGCCATCACGACCAGTAATTCAAGCAAAGTAAACGGTTTTCGCATAAGAAATCCTTCTGTCGGGGGTGAAGAAGACAACGATCTCAGAGAGCCTGCGCGGGCGGTTTTTCCAGCAAAGGCAACGTAACGATGAACAAAGCTCCGTTGAAAGTATTTTCCCAAGTAATGGTGCCTGCAAAACGCTCGAGGGTAGTGCGGCAGATATGCAATCCTAATCCGCAACCATGGGCTTTCGTGGTCACGAAGGGAGCAAAAATATCCTCGTCAGCTTTGCATTGGACACCGCCTCCCTGATCTTCCACTTTCAGTACAAGCAGTTTTTCCTGTCGTTCGGTGGCAAGGATGACTTTACTTCCGGATGGCGAAACTTCAAGAGCATTGCTGAGTAAATTCATCAGCACCTGCCAGAAAGCGCTTTGGCTGCAAGCAATCCATTGATCAGCAAGTTTTTCAGAACAATGAATTTGCAAACAGACGCCGGCATGCTGAAAACGGGCTGCCAGCGCCGTTCGCAAGTCCGTCAGAAAGGGATAAAGCGCAGTTTCAGCCGGTTCAGAACCTGCGTTTTCGCCTGCCAAATCGGTCAATCCCCGTAAATAGGCTTCCATACGTTCAATTTCTCTGATAATAAACTGCAGGGAGTTGTTTTCCTGTCCCCCTGTGCGACTCTCTTCCTGCAGCACCTGGGCATTCATCTTGATTCCACTTAAGGGATTTCGCAATTCATGCACAACCGAGGCCGACATACGCCCAGCCAGCGCGAGACGCTCCGCCAATTCCAGTCGGCGATTGACCAATTCCAGTCGGCACCAGAGTCGCCGGTACGATGAAGCAATCAACAGCCCGAGTAAAAAAGCGCTTCCCCCGGCAGCAAAAGCCAAGCCGATGATCCGCCCTGAAGTTTCCGGCAAAAAATTGCGAAAAGGCCGTCCGGGCAGCAAGAGCCAGAGGATTTGTGCCCGCCCAAGAAGCTCAGCGGAGCTGACAAAAAACCGTTGTCCGCTCTTTGTTTTCCAGTAATCACGGTTTCCGAGGCATTTTGTCTGTAGTTCCTGTTCGATATCTGCCGGCAGCGTAGACGCAAGGAGATCTCCTTTTTCTCCGGTAATAACCACCTCGCTTCCGGAAATCCGGCGCAATTTCTGCAACAAATTCGAGCTGGATGGCAAATGCAATTCCAGCATGATGGTAGCCAAATTATGGCAATTTTCTTGGACAGCGCGTTTTGCCAGGGTCTGGTTAGCCAGCCAAAGTCCGGCAAAGACGGCACAGCCAGTCATCAAGACGGTGAGTAAAACAAGCAATACCAGAATACGCCGCCAGAATAACAGCGGTTGAGAACTCCTGATTTTGTTTTCTTCCGACATTGTGTGAGCCTGTTCACTTCTTTGGACAATCTTTTTGGGCAGGATCAATGGGCGTCATTGGGGCCATACCAAAAGAACTCCGCATCCTGCCGCCAGCCTTTTTCTTGTACAAAAAACGGGATTTTTGCCCAGCCCTGTTGGATCCTTTCACGGGTCTGTTGCCAACTCCGGATTCCTCCAAGGGCATCTGGGGCTTCGACATTGCAGGCGCCCACCGCACAAGCAAAGGTTCCGGCCATTTCCGGGGTGAGACTATGTAGCAGGGAAGCCAGAAAGCCCGCGATCGTTGTATCGCCCGCTCCGGTTGCTCCTTTGAATTGCTCTTCCTTGAAAATGGGGAAGCAAAGTTCCCGATCAGCCCAGGCAACAACATTATCCGGACAGCCGGCGCCCATTTTCTGCAGTCGCTGTGAGGTGCCGGTACGCAGGTATAGTCCTCTCTTACCAAGCTTAATTGCCGCAATACCCACCCCAAGATCAAGCATTCTTTGCCCCAATCGGCTTAATTCCGCCGGACTGAGATCATCCCCTTTGCTAAACTTTTCCGGTTCCAGCAAAAAGAGTAGTTCATCGGCACTGGGCATGAAAACATCGACATTGGGCAGAAGTTCTTGCAGCACATGCGGCCAATCGACTTTTCCAGCCGGGCCATTGCCATCCGGCATGCCGGGATCCAAGGAAGTGGTGACGCCGCAGGCTTTTACCCTGTGGAACATCTCGAGCAATTCACGGGCACCATCGGCGTAGGTTCTGGCCATAAAAGACGGATAGCCAAAATGAAAAAGTGCCGCTTGTTTCACCTTGTCATAATCGATATCATCTGCTCCAAAATCTGCATTCGCTCCAGGGCTATGCAGGAAGATCCGATCAATTCCGGGGATATTGATCACCACGGTATAGGAGGTACTTGCCTTACGGTCGATGAGGAACCCTTTTTCCAGACCGGTCGCCCTCTCCTGCACAATCTGCAGGATTGTTTTACCAAAGGAATCGTCGCCCAATTTTCCCATCAGAGTGACTGGAATCCCCAGAATATGCAAGGCAATCCCGGTATTGGAAACGGCTCCACCGGTAGCCATCAAAGGTGCCCCGACTTCATACAGGTGGCCTGGCTGCAGTTCAAAATGATGATCGACTGCCGGAATGATATCCAGACAAATATGGCCGGCTATAATTGCTTTTTTTACCATTCTCTTCACTCCTGATTCTTTTTTTGCCCCGTCGTGGATTTTCATGACGGAGGATTATGTAAAAACCGTCCCAAAAGGTACTACTGATTGTTTTGTCCGCAGATTCCGCAAATTTCACGGATTGTTTTAAATTTCTGACTTTCTTGAAGGCTTTCAAGAGGAATCGTTGAATTTCCGGAAGGATACCTGAAAACGCGCCCCGCGGTTTATTCGTCCGTTTTCCAAACTGGACAAAGAACAACGACATAACGGATGGCAGGCAAATTTCCGAGCGGTTCACAAAGCAGCTTTGCTCTGGAATTGGCGACAATCTGAAATAATTTTCCATCCCCACACGGGACGACAATCCCAACGGGCAAGCCGCCGGGAATTCCTCCCCCCAAGCCAGAGGTAAAGACCTCCTGCCCGTGATGAAGGCGGAGGTCTTTGGGAAGAAAATCGACTTGGAATTGCGCTTCGCCACGCAAGCCTCTGGACTCCGAGCCGCTGCAAATACCGACTGTTTTCTGCTCCCCGAGGACTACACTGAAACGGCATTCCGGTGATATCAGCGTAGCGATCTGTGCACTATGGCGATTACTTTCACGGACTCTGCCAACCACATAGGGTCCGGACATGACCAATGCGCCAACCTGAATTCCTTCCATGAGTCCCTTGTTAATCCCGAATTCTTGATTCCAACGGATGGGATCTCTGCTGATGACATCCGCAGCAACAGCTTTCCATGCCGGCAAATCCGGCAGCTGATAAAGCCGTCTCAACTCTGCGTTTGCCTTTTCAAGTTCAACGCTCCTGGCTAAGCGAGTTTCCAATTCACGGACTTTCAACTCCAATTCAAGCAAACGCTCCTGTTTACTCTTGGTTCCAGGAAGCCAATCCGGCAGAATACCTGCCACCCAACGTTCGCCGGAACGCCAGAGGCTGGTAAACGGAGAAAAGAAGCTTTGTGACACCCGTCGCCCGAAAGCCGTAGCACTCAGTACCAGTATTCCCAACACGAGAAAAGCGAAAACTCCATAAACAGTATGTCGCATCACCGCTCTCATCGAAACATAGTCCCTGTTTCTGAAGGGCTCTCTGCTGAAAAAAGAGGATTCCGAGTTAAAATCATATCCATATTACTTCAGGCTTTGTTTTGTTATCTGTACGATCTTGCCCGTTTTCTGCCTGCTGAAGCAGGACACCGAGGAGAACAATTCACGCTTTGACGTTCTTCTCTTGAGTCTATTTTTTCTCGGTTTGGCTTGCTGTTTTATCCGGTTCGGGAGCCGCTTCTTTGTTTTCTTCCAGCGTTTTCTCCTGGGGAGCTTCTGTTTTTTCAGCAGGAGCTGGCGGTTCGGGTTCCTGCAGTACCAAGCCGCTGACCGGCGGAATGGGCAAATCATCAAAGACGCTTTTCAAGGTCGCCCCCAAAGCAGATGCCGGGCATTCATAGAGCAGCAGAACTTCGCAAGGTCCCTTGGCTTCCAAATTGCGAAAATCAAAAATTTTCGTCTGACTAAGAGCCATTCCCAGGCTGGGATACTCTCTGCCCTCAACGACCAGGATATAATCCAGAGGACTCAGGGTACGTTCCGGGAAAACAGAAATGGCCAGCTGGATATAAACGAGACCTTCTTCCGGCACACGTTCTTCAAGCAGTGAGCTATCATTATCTTCGGGAGTCAGCTTCCCTTGCTTCAAAGCGGCTTCCTGCTGGATGAATTTCAGGGCAGCACTACTGCGATCCAGCGAATCAATTCGACCCGCCTGAAAGGACAGCGGCAAAATCGCCGCCTGCGCTGCGAACATCGAGCAAAAACAGCCAGCCAGCCAGATCCCTTTTTTAATTTTCATCGGTGCAATCCCTTTCCCCAGAAAAACAAACAACATAATATTCAGGCGAGTTCTTGATGCAAAGCATTTTCCCCCGCTGTAAAAACTTTTTGCAATCCGGTTTTAGCCAGGGTCAGCAATTCCTGGAGTTGTTGTTCCGAGAAGGTCGCTTCTTCGCCGCTGCCCTGCAACTCGACAAAGCGTCCGGAGCGGGTCATCACCACATTGAAGTCGACCTCGGCAGCAGAATCCTCTTCATAGCAGAGATCCAACAGCACTTCTTGATTCAACAATCCGACACTAACCGCAGCCACTCTTTCACGGATCGGCCATTCCTCTAAGACGCCATCCTGCAACAGTTTGCCGGCAGCCAATTCCAATGCCAGGGAAGCCCCGCTAATGGCTGCGCAGCGAGTCCCTCCATCCGCATCAATGACATCGCAATCAACATGCAGAGTGATTCCAGGAAGTTTTTCCAGATCGACGACCGCACGCAGGGATCTTCCGATCAGGCGTTGTATTTCTGCCGAACGTCCGGATAATTTGCCTTTCATAACTTCCCGATCAGTGCGCTCGAACGTTGCTCCTGGAAGCATCTGATATTCGGCCGTAATCCAGCCACCGGAAAGACCCTGTTCTTTCTTCCAACGAGGAACGGATTTTTCTACACTGACCGAACAAAGCACCCGGGTTTGACCAATGCCAAACAACACGGAACCTGCCGGATGAATCTGAAACCCACGGATCAAAGAGAGGGGACGCAATTGCGAATTCAAACGTTTATCTTTACGTTCCATCGGAAAAACTCCATATCTGGTGATATAGTTATCAAATGACCGAATTTTTGGGTCAGGGAAGACAGACGGAAGACACGCCCATTCGGATCCCGGTGCAAAGGTGGCTTTCAGGTTAACAGCAGGAAGATCATCGTAACTTTAATATAACAACGTTTTTGAAAGCCACACCCAGTGAAACTCTTTTTTGTAATATTCATGGCTGTTTTGGGGATACAGGGACTCCTTTTGCTTGTCTCCTGTGATCGCCCTGCCCCAGCAGACTATGATGAAACAAAAAATCAAACTCTTTCCAAAATCTGCCGATTGTTACAAAATGGGCACTATGAAGAAGCCATTGCTTTATTGAAAGAAAAGGAGCCTTCGGACAATGCGCTGTTGGTGGAAGTGCTGTCCTCCTATGTAAACGAACGCCAGCTCCTTGTGAAAGCCAATGAGGCCTTGAAAAAAGGTCAGTATGACGACTTAGCCCGGCTGATTGAACAAGCGGAAAAAAGAGGCGATGCTTCCCCCGAGTTGCTGGAATACCGGAGCGCCCCTCAGGCACTGCAGGCACTGCAGGTTTTCTGCAGTCGGATGCCCTGGGAAAAAACCGAAGATATGGATCATGCCATGAACTGGCTGAAGCCCTATCTCCCGGTTCTGCAAGGCTCTCCCGTTTTTGTAGTTTTCTGGCAGCAACAGCTTCAACAACGCAACCATCTGTTGCTGCAGCAGTTCACAAAGGCAGAAGAAACCCTGCTTGAACAAATTGACCGTCAACTCAGCGAAAATCAACGAACCGCAGCCTGGAACTCAGTGGAAAAACTCTGGCAGTTGAATCCACAACACCTCTTGTTTTCCTTCCTTGACCGGCAACAACGCTCGCTGAAAGCGGATTTTGCCCAATGCATCACTGCCTCCCCTCAAAATCGTTCCGTGTTTGAATACGCCCTCACGCTCAGTTATCCCCATCTTAGCCGCCTGCAACGCGAATCCGTGGCTTCTTTTTTCCCTCCTCCGGAAAACACCATTCCCTTGACCTTATCAGGAATGATTCTGGCTGCCGAACTGCTGGAATTGCCGGAATTCTATGCCTTGGCTTATCAGCGCTGGGCAGCCTTGCCTGGAAAGCAGGAACCGTTTCCTGGTTTTATGGAAAAATTGCTTTCTGAACTCTTTTCTCAACCCGAACAATTCAACGCCCGTTGCTGGCGTACCCCTTGTCCCAATCTGACGGATTTTTTTGCTCGCATCAATCAAATAGCCGTCAATATGAACCAACAAGACCAAAGGAAAAAACCATGAAAAACCGTCTCTTCGTCAAGCTGAGTGCTTTTACTCTGCTCACTGCTTTCTGCACACTGTTTGCGGAAGAAGCCCCGGCTCCGACCGCTGCCGACAGTAAAAAATCGGCCGATGACATGTTGGCGTTCATTCCGGAAGAGGTGGTTCATCTCGATGGCAAAGTAGTAGTGAAACGAGCGGATGTGGTACAGCTGCTCAAACCTCAGTTGGAACAATATTTTCAGAACGAAAATGCGCCTGAAATCAGCCAGGAACAGATTCAGTCTGTCGTTTATAATTTCAGTAAAAATCTGATGACCTATGAGATTCTGCTCCAGAACGCCATAAAAGAGGGTGGAAAAATTGATTTGGCTGCCGCCCGT
>JBAXYW010000029.1:0-17103 GCA_041670605.1 Lentisphaeria bacterium | reverse complement strand
CTACTACGGCTGAGCCTGCTGCTACTACGGCTGAGCCTGCTGCTACTACGGCTGAGCCTGCTGCTACTACGGCTGAGCCTGCTGCTACTACGGCTGAGCCTGCTGCTACTACGGCTGAGCCTGGGCTATAAAAAAAAAGTTATTAACAGGTTATTAACAGGTGTTATGCTGCATTTGTGTGTTATCTGCCTGATTTTAACAATCTGATTGTAAAAGACTTAAAAGAAATGCAGTGCGCTGTTTGGTTTTTTGTGCCAAGGAATTTTTATCAACAAGGTTTAGTTATTGACAGGCAGCAATTTGAGTATTGAATTCCGGAGGATATTTTGGCTTGCGCTTGGGACTTGAAATCCAGTTTCACTTTTTTTGCTAAACTTTCTTCATGTGGGCTGGTGTCCATAAGCAAAGAATTCATCCGGAGATTCGGGGCATTTTGTCATGCGTCTCAAAATGGGCGCGAGCTATGGAGCGTCGGCGGAATTGTTCGGGTACAGGGAAGCGAGCTGAAGCTCGCAGATAACGTACTTGCACATCTGCCGTTCTGTGGGCGGTCGCTTGCGACCGCCGGGAATGGGAACCGTCCGTTATTTTGTTTGCATTGGCTTGAAAGCAGGGGAATTGGTATGATATTGTGCCATTGACCTGCTTACATTCAAGCAGGGTTTTTGATCTTAGCAACTTGGATATGGAGGAAAGTATGCCAGCCGACAGAAACGTGAAAAACTATGGTGCCGATATGAAACTGCAGCTTGCCGCGATGAGTGGCTGGTTTAAGGGTTTGGATAATGTGGAAATGGTGGAACAGGTTGCTGCTTATGGTTTCAAAGCCTTTGAAAATCTCGGCGCCGGAAAGTGGGCTGACAAAGAAGCCGTCAAAGCCAAATGCGAGGAATTGGGCGTCAAACCCGGCGCGATTTCGGGGGGCGGTACGATCAATGGCGACGGCCCGGTCAATCTTGGAAACCATGCCCAGTTTGAAGCGCAAATACGCAATGCCATCCGGGAGGCCAAAGCCTTGGGCTCGACTTGCCTAGTCGGCCTTTCTGGAGCTGCCCGTGAACGCCTCAGTCTTGAACGCCAGATGGACAACCTGGTAGCAGCCGGTAAACGGGTTGCTCCAATCTTGGAGGATGCCGGAATTGTTCTGGTCTTTGAGATGCTGAATACCCTGTGCAGCCATCCTGGATATTTTCTGGTCTATTCCGATCAGGGAGCAGACTTGGTAGACCGCATCGGCAGCCCCAATGTAAAAATACTCTTTGATGTCTTTCATCAGCAGATCAGCGAAGGGAATGTGTGCAATAACCTGAGCAAATTCATCGGTGAAATCGGACATTTTCATTTTGCTGACAATCCCGGACGCCATGAGCCCGGCAGCGGAGAACTTAATTATCGGAATATTTTCAAGGCCATTGCGGCAACCGGATATACCGGCATTGTTTCGGCGGAATTCTCCTTGACCGAAAAATGCAGCTCCGATGATGTGATGCGGATTCTTGCCGAATGTGCGACTTGGTAAGGCTGGGAATATTGAAGATATTTGATGTACATACCCATGTTTTCCCGGACAAGATCGCCGTTCGGGCTTTGCAGCATCTGCAGGAAAAATCGCATGGCATCCCGATATATAGTGATGGCAGCCGGGCGGATCAGTTGCGACATGCTCTGGAAACAGGCTATACCGGCATGCTGAATTGCCCGGTAGTGACCAATTCCAAGCAGATGCAATCGGTAAATGACTGGGTGGCCAGCTGGAATGCTTGGCCTTATTTATCGTTTGGCGGCATTTATCCGGAAGGCGAAAATATACTGGAGGAGATCAAGCGGATTCAGGAACTTGGCCTGCTCGGTATCAAGTTCCATCCCGAATATCAGGAATTTGGCGTTCTCGAAAAGCGTATGGAGAAGATTTGGCAGGCCTGCGAGAGTCTTGGACTTCCGGTATTGGTACATGCCGGCAAGGATATCGGTTTTCCGGAGCCGGCGCATTCGAGTCCGGCGGATTTTGCAGAACTGGCACGGCGTCATCCCGGTCTTAATGTCATCTGTGCCCACATGGGGGGCTGGCGTAACTGGGATCAAGTTGAACGTGATCTGGCCGGACATCCGGTGTATCTGGATACTTCGTTTTCATTGCCCTACATGACGAACCAAGCCCAATTCAAACGCCTGATTTTGCAGCATGGCATCGATCGCGTCCTGTTTGGAACGGATTCCCCCTGGCAAAACCTGCAGACCGCTGTCAATGAAATCTTGCTGCTCGGACTTTCGCAGCAGGATCAGGAGAAAATTCTCTGGGGAAATGCCGCCCGTCTCCTGCATTTAGACACTTACGCAGGGAGCGTAATAAATCGTCATGACCAGGGATGAACTTTTGCGGCTCGAAGACGAAGAACTGGCTCGTTTGTGTCGGATCGATACCTTGCGTGGTACCGGCCCGGGCGGGCAGAAACGGAATAAGACAGAAAGTGCCGTGCGGGTGACACACCGCGAAAGCAGCCTTTCGGCATTTGATGACGAATCCCGCTCGCAGCATTTAAACCGCGGCAAAGCCCTGAAAAAGCTCCGTCTGGAGTTGGCTGTGAACATGCGTCAAGCGCCGCAAGCTTGGGACAAAGACTGTCCCGGGGTGAATTCGCGTCAATACGCCTGTTGGTTGGCTGCCGTCTTTGATGCGCTTTCTGCCAGCGAATTCCGGCTTTCCGATGCGGCGGTTCTGCTTGGCTCCAGTACTGGTCGCCTGAGCCGGAATTTATCCAAGTGCCCCTTTGTCTGTCAGCGGGTTAATCAGGAGCGGCAAAAACGTGGGTTGCCGGTTTTGCGCTGGGATTGAGCGGTGGGTCTATTCCCACTCGATGGTGCCCGGTGGTTTTGGTGTGGTGTCATAGACGACCCGGTTTACCCCTTGCACCTCGTTGATAATTCGGGCGGTCATGCTGTCCAGTAATTCCCAGGGCAGGCGGACGACCTGCGCGGTCACTGCATCTACCGTGTTGATTGAGCGGATCGCAATCAAATAGTCATAAGTGCGCTGATGATTTTTCATGCCGACGGTTTTGACTGGAACAAAAATGGCAAAGGTCTGCCATGTTTTGTCATACCAGCCGGATTTTAGCAGCTCTTCAGTGACGATGGCATCCGCTTCCCGCAGAATCTTCAGGGTGCTGCGTTCGATGGCTCCCAGGTGACGAACACCCAGCGACGGTCCCGGGAAGGGATGACGGTTGAGCAGTTCGGAGGGCAGGCCGAGCAGGCGCCCGACGGCGCGTACTTCATCTTTGAACAAGCGTTCTACCGGCTCCACCAGTTTGAAATGCAAATCTTTGGGAAGGCCACCGACATTGTGGTGACTTTTGATGACTCCGGCGGGATTCCCGTCCAGAGGGATGCTTTCCAGAATATCCGGATAAATCGTTCCTTGACCCAGGAAGGGCGCGTTGATTTCGGCAGCGGCTTCGGCAAAGACGTCAATGAATTCCTTGCCGATGATTTTGCGCTTTTTTTCTGGATTGGCAATCCCTTTGAGTTTGTCCAGAAAACGATTTGAGGCGTCGACATAGCGCAGATTCATGGCAAAGGAACGGGCAAAAACCTCCTGTACCATTTCCGGTTCGTTTTTGCGCAGTAGCCCATGGTTGACGAAGACGCAGACCAGCTGGTCACCAATGGCCTTGTGCAGCAAAGCGGCTACAACCGACGAATCCACGCCGCCGGATAAACCCAGTACGACTTTTTCGTTCCCGACCTGAGTTCGGATATCCGCAATCACTTCCTGGATGAAATTTTCCATTGTCCAGGAGCCACGGCAGCCGCATGAAGTAAGGCAGAAATCGACCGCCCGTTCTGCTGTAGTATCCGTCACGGACGGATTCTCCAGATTTACATTCAAAAACGGCAGGTTTAAGCTTTTAAAGGCTGCCTGCTCCGCCGGGTGTTGCGTTTCCATACCCTCATGGCAGACGATCAGGCCGACCGGTTGCTCTTCGAGCAGACGTTCCCGGCTGACCGTGTAGGGCATCACCATCGTATAAATGTGCCGGTCACGAATCAATCGGGCAAATTTCTGGATGTCTCTGCAGCCAAAATTCAGAAGAACAACGGTTTCTGGAGTTCTTTTCATCGTTTCCCTTTCGTTAATCATCAATCAGGTAAAAAAAATAACGTATATTCTAGTACCCCATTCGTCAAGACCGATCTTCTTATTTTCATGCTGACAGCCACCAAGGCTAACCTTTTGCTCAGTCTTGGCAGAAGAGCGGAAGCAGCTTTTCTCAGACAGCGCTGGATTTGACGAATTTTCATTTTGGAGGAGAAATATCAGGATGGATTTAAAGCATGTTTTAACGATAGCCGGTTCGGATTCTGGCGGTGGAGCTGGAATTCAGGCGGATTTGAAGACGATGGCGGCGCACAGGGTCTTCGGAATGAGCGTTATTGTCGCGGTTACTGCGCAGAATACACAGATGGTCAGTGCGGTACATGATCTTCCGCCGGCTATTGTCCGGGCGCAGATTGATGCGGTTTTCAGTGACATCCGGGTGGATGCGGTCAAGATTGGCATGCTGTCATCGCAGGGGATCATTCAGGCGGTAGCAGAATGTTTGCGGCATTGGCGTCCGGTTTTTACAGTTTTGGATCCGGTAATGATCTCCAAGAGCGGCTGTGCTTTGCTGCAGCCGGATGCGGTGGCAGCCTTACGAAAAGAATTGCTGCCGCTGGCGGATCTGCTTACGCCAAATATTCCGGAAGCGGAGGAACTGACCGGCGAGAAGATTCAGGATCGCTCCGGTATGCGGAAGGCAGCAGAAGCATTACTGAAAGCTGGTGCCAAGGCCGTCCTGATCAAGGGCGGGCATTGTTCGGATCATGCCGATGACCTGCTTTTTGATGGCTGGCAGGAGTTCTGGCTCAAAGGCGAACGAATTCCGGGAAGAAATACGCATGGCACCGGCTGCACTCTGTCTTCGGCCATTGCCGCCAATATCGCCAATGGCTGCGATTTAGCGACAGCCTGCGCGCAAGCCAAAGAATATGTCCGCCGCGCAATGGCTGCCGGATTGGATGTTGGGCAGGGTTGCGGGCCGCTACATCATTTTGTCGATTGGTATTGAATAAATAAAGGAATGGCTAACGGATGTTAGATTTTATCACTGATTTAGCCCATCAGGGCGGCGAGTTGGCTTTGCATTTGCGAAAAAAAATGGGTCGGGATTTATCCGGGGTCAGCAAAAAGTCAACGCTTCGGGATGTGGTAAGCGAAGCCGACCGGGAAGTGGAAGATTTTGTTATCGAAAAAATTCGGGAACGTTTTCCTGAACATGGCATTTACGCTGAAGAAAATGGTCGGATCACTTCTGCGAGTCCGTATTGCTGGGTGATTGATCCGATTGACGGGACGGCATCTTATATTCATAATCAACCCGGTTATTCGATTTCGCTTGCCCTTCAGTATCAGGGGCAAAGCCGATATGGGGCGGTCTATTGCCCGGTTCTGCAAGAATTATATGCTGCGGAGCAGGGCGGCGGAGCCTACTGTAATCAGGAAAAAATTCAAGTCTGCGACCATGGTTCTCTGGCAGAGTCTCAAGTCAGCACCGGTTTTTCTTGTCTGCGGAGCGGCTGGAAAAAACGCAATAATCTGCCGTATTTCTGTGAAATTGCCAAAGAAGCCCGCGAAGTGCGCCGTTTCGGCTCAGCAGCGCTTGATCTGTGTTTTGTCGCTGCCGGCAAGCTGGATGCTTTCTGGGAACTCAACCTGCAGCTGTATGATGTCGCTGCAGGGACGCTGATTGTGAGCGAGGCCGGCGGACAGGTCAGCGACCTCCAGGGCAGAGACCGTTGGCCACAACAGGGCCTGCTCGCCAGCAATAAAAGACTGCATCCGGACATGCTTAATTTCTTCCAGGACTATCACCGGGAAGAGGACTGAATCGCTGTTTCCCCATGAAGTGGTTAGAGCTTCTAGCTCCGGATCCTTCCTTGTCTCTCCCGGAGATAGGGAAATTAAGTGGCAATATGCGTCCTCGCTGGCATCCCGTATCGTGGTTCGTTTTTGTCCTGAAAAATGGAGGCGTCAAAAGTAGGTACCGCAGGTTTTGCGGCACCCGACGGCTTTGTCCGGGAGTGGGGATGCGGGCTAAAAGTCCGTTTTGACGCAGGCTTGTACTACATGCTTGGGCTGAAGTCCGCTTTGACGTAGCCCGCGGGGGCTACGCAGCCTGAATTACAAATATCCGTGTTCTGTAATGTCCATTTCGTCCATTTCGTTTATTTGTCAGGTTTTTAACAAAAAGTAAAAAAAACGTATGAAAATTGAATTTCCCAGTGATTGGCAACAAGAACCCTGGTATAACGGTACGCGTCACATTTTCAGTGTTGATGGGGTCAAGGCCTGGATTGTTGAACCGCATCAACCGGTCGGTGATGGACGTTGGACCTGGTGTCTGATATGGCCGGAATCGAGTGTGCAACGGGTAGGTGTCCCTGAATATCTGGATCGTGGTTTTTATCACGCCCACATTGAGGCTCATCCGACGTATGCCACCTCCGACAAAGGAATGCCCTTGTTGCGGAAGTTCTATCAACAATGCGTGGCTTTGGGATTGTCCTGCAAAGTCCATTTAATGGGGCTGAGTTGGGGCGGTTTCTTTTCTCTCCGTTTTGCCTCTGAGAATCCGGAGAAAGTCGCCTGCATTTATCTCGACGCTCCACTCTGCAATATGGCTGACGAAAGCACCAAGGCGATGACTGATGCCCATTGCGTTTTGCAGGATGCTTATCATTTGAGCAACGAAGAGATGCTTTCCTCATCTCTCAATCCCATCAACGCTTTGAAACCTATCGCCGAAGCAGGGATACCTATTTTCGCTGTCACTGGCGAAGATGACTTGGTCGTGCCTGTCCAACATCATATCAATATTGTGGAGGAACGTTTTCTGGCCTTGGGCGGGAAAATAACGATCTGCCGACGCAATTCGTGGGGTCATCATCCGCATGGTTTGGATGAGCGCAGTGAATTAATTACGTTTATGGTCGATAATGCTGGCAAATACTGCTACGCAAAATAGGAAGATCATTAGAGCAATGTCCATCGCTTGAAACTTCGCAGACAACGCACCGTGTTGTCCCTTGTTGATGCGGAGCCATCCCCCCCCTGGTTTTTTCATAAAACAAGAACGCATAAATCCGGGCTGCGTTATTTGTGCATTTTCTATAATTTGCCAGAACTGGCATTCATCCACAAATTCTGCTGAAAACGAGAAAAAACATGACACAAAACATCTTTCTTTGCAGAAATGCTGGTTTGAACTGCTACATTATTTCACTTGATGTTGCTTCTTAACAGCTCCTTGGATTTTTTTGTGGGCAGGGAGAGGTCAAAGAAGATCTCCGACATCGTATATGGCTTGGCCTGTGTTTCGGTTCTTCCGTTGTTTCCGAGCCATTGGGTTGCTATGTCATGGGAGGGAATGCCTGCAAGGCATGAAGATCGTCGTTTGCACGAAGCGTCGTCGCCGTCGGGCTTCGTGCACTTGTTGAAGCAGAGCTAGCAGAGAACTTTTTGAATGAATCAGAAATAGAGCAGGCCGCTGCCGTAGATCACAATGAAAAAAATCACTATACTCATTCCAGTTCATAATGAAGAGGCCGTACTGCCGCAATTAGAGACCCGGCTTCTGGAAAATGTCAACAAACTTAATACCTATGAGTGGGAGTTTCTCTTTATCGATGACGGCAGCAGTGACGGGTCGCTGGCTTGGCTGCGCACAAAGCATCAGCAGGATCCGCGTTTTAAATATCTCTCTTTCTCCCGCAATTTTGGGAAAGAAGCCGCAATGCTGGCTGGGTTCGACGCTTTTACTGGCGACTGCCTGATAATCATCGACGCAGACTTGCAGGATCCTCCGGAATTGATTGTCTCCATGTTACATGATTGGGAGGAAGGCTATGACGATGTCTATGCCCAACGCTGTCAGCGTGGAAAAGAAAGCTATCTGCGCAAAATCCTGACGTTGTGTTATTATCGCCTTATGCATTATTCGACTCGGATTCGTTTGTTACCCAATGTCGGGGACTTTCGTCTCCTTGACCGCCGTTGCGTTCGTGCGCTACAGGATTTGCGCGAACACAATCGCTATACCAAAGGCCTTTTCTGCTGGATCGGCTTTCGCAAAAAAGGGATTTTATTTGACCGTCATGACCGCCAGCTTGGGGCGAGTTCGTGGAATTTTTCGTCCTTGTTCAACTTGGCCCTGGATGGTTTTATCGGTTTTACGGCTTTTCCTCTACGCTTAGCCATGTTGTCGGGCTTTGCAGTGTTTTTGTTTGCATTTTTCTATGGAATTTATGTCATTATCAAAACTCTTTGTTATGGCGATCCAGTCGCCGGTTACCCCAGTCTGATGGTTGTTATTGTATTTTTGGGTGGAGCCCAGTTGTTTATCCTTGGCGTCATTGGAGAATATTTGAGCCGGATTTTTGATGAAAACAAAAACCGGCCCAATTATATTGTCGCTGAAAAAGATGGGGAGAGGGTGTAGGTCATAGCCTGTACTTTAATGCGCCTTTTATAACGAACATAGGGAATGGACGGCAGATGCAAGGTATCACTTTTACAGGTAGGATGGAAAAACTTCCCCGGGGCGTTTTGTGCACTGCTGCGCTGATGTTATTTTTGGCTGTCGTGCTTCGTTGCTTTATATTCGTTTTTTTGCGGCAGATACAGGTCGATTTTCTCGCTTACTTGGATGTGTCAGCCAATTTATTGCTGGGGATTGACCCATACGACGTAGAAAATGTTGTCTTTTATAAATGGGGTGAGCCGCCAATTCCTTTCCCGGGATATATGCTTTTTTATGCAGCACCGGGTTTGTTGATGCGTTTTTTCCCTGGAACTCGCCCCCTCATTTTAGCTCTTCACTTGTTGCTTCAATTTTTGCTGTTGTCCACGATCTGTCTTTGGACCGGGCGGCGTTTAGGATGGTTACGCAGTTCTTTGGACGTATTGACGCCTGGCCCCCGGCAACTGGGCTTGTCTTGCCTCTTTTTTGTCATCTGTAATTCGTCGCCAGTGCTGACGGCTTTGCGACTGGGGCAATCGACTATATTTATTGCTGCTGCTATCTTATTTACAGTATGGTATCAGGGCGGCTCATGCATCGTGCGTCCTGCCCTTTTTGGAATTGCGGCAGTGTTCAAATACACCATGGTACCTTTTTTGGGCTTTTTATTCTTGGCCAAAAGAAAACTCAAATTGTGTGTTTATGGAGCTGGTGTTTTTTTTCTGTTTGCCCTCAGTCCGTTGTTAAGTGGAAATAATCTGCTTGAATTGTACCAAAAATATGTCGATGTCTTGAAGCTGTCCATGCGGAAAGGGAGCCTGAATAGCTATGAAGTAAGTGGTTACGACATGATCCATATCGGGTTTTTCAAGTTGAATACAATCAATATAGTGCTGATTGTTGTTGTTCTGCTACTGCTTATTCTGGTGCTGATTCGGGCATGGAAAAGCCACAGTCTAAAAGATGAGACTGTGCTCTTTGTATTGTGCCTCACCATGTTGCCAACCTATCATCGCCTGCACGATCTGGTGGTGATTCTACCCTTGATTTGCTTGATCAGCTATCAGGCTCTGTTCGCAAAACGCGTTTGGGTTGCGGCTCCCGGACTGATCTTCCTTGGCTTTATGCTCCTGCCCCTGTCGCTGCTTAATCGTGTGGCGGCGAAAATAGGGCCATTCTGCAATGATTTTATATACAGTTCATCGTCTATGGGGGTTGATGATATTTTCCCGCTTCAGGCCATTTTTATGATATTGGTAACCTGCTGGGCATTTTACGTATGTCACCATCCACTAGTAGGTAAACAACCCATCGTAGCTGGTTAATGCCTTACGGTAATAATGTACAGGCTAAAGCATATAAGCGTGACGTCGTTTACAGTCCGTATAATTCCACATATTTCATCGACGTGGCTCGCTGCAGCCGCAGAGTCTTCGCCCCTGCTTTTTGTTTGCTGGTTTGCTTTTTGAAGTTGTAGACAGCCTTGTTTCAATGTTGCTACCAGTCCAATGCTTACGCAGAGGCTTGCGTGAGCTGGCGTGTTTGGTATGGACAAGAATTAGCTTCGCCCCTTTCGGAGCTGAGGACTCATTGAGTGACCACAAGAGTAGCGAAAGGCAAGCAGGCTTCTGTGAGGACGTTAGGCAAAAGAAGCCCTGGCAATGTGATATGACCGCAGGGATACGAACGGACAGTGAGGTAGGATGTGTGAGCGATGAGCGTGCGAGTAACTGCGAAATCTAACAGTCACCGAAAGATATGTCATGTAGAGTCCGGTAGCACGGGGCAATGACGTTTTTGCACCTTTCCCAGGAGATCTCCGTCGTGAGGGTGACGAAGAAGTCAGCAGAAGCCATAGTAGCGAAGAAACCGCTGAAAGGCGGTCGAGTGAAGGGCTGAAGAATAGAAAACGCAACGATGACAAACTCGTCAAAGAAGCGCATTGGGAAGGCGCTTCTTCTGAAACGGCTGGAGTAAGACCTAGCTGGGCCGGAGGGCTGGCAATGTCAAAACGGTGGATCCGTAGCGACAAAGCTGGTGCCAACCGTAGTTTTGAGGCGGAGAATGAACATGTCAGACGTGTGTAACGAACAAAGAAATGTGTTTACCTGGTCATAAAGAATCGTTGCGGTTCAAGCGTTGGATGCGGAAAACCGCAGGTCTGGTGGTGTTCCTGCGATTTTTATTCATTCGTGCGGGCAGGGCGATATCCCAGTATTCTTTTTGCCATCGCCCCATACGGCGGATAACGCAAACGGAAATCCAGTCATGTGCTCTGTTTCAGGATGCTTTGCTGGTGGCAGAAGGTATCGAAGCCGGTTTGACCATGATATGCTCCCATGCCGCTCGCACTCAGGCCACCCAAGGGCAGATCATGCACAGTCAGTTGCAGAATGACATTATTGATGCAGGCTCCACCACAAGGAACCCGTTCCAGCATTTGCTCATTTATCGTTCGAGAACGGCTGAACAGAAACAATGCCAGCGGAGTGGGATGGCGGTTGATGAAATCCAGTGCCTCGGCCAGCGTTGTGTAGGGCAAAATGGGTAGAATCGGGCCAAAAATCTTTTCCAGCATGACGGTACTGTCCGGCATTACTTCACTCAATAGGGTCGGTTCGAGATAGCGTTGCGAGCGGTCGTTGCGTTTGCCGTGGAGAAGAATCCTATTTTTCAGATACGACAGCAACTGGCTGAAATGGGCGTCATTGATGATTCGTCCGTAGTCGGCGCTAGTTTGGGGGGCGGTACCGAAAAAGCTTTGTACGGTTTCCACGCAAGCCTGAACGAGGGCGTCGCGGATACGCCGATCCACTAGAATATAGTTCGGAGCGATATAAGTTTGGCCGGCGTTGAGAAAATTTCCCCAAGCAATGCGCAGGGCTGCGACGCCGATGTCGGCGCTTGCCTCAACCAAGTACGGCGATTTTCCCCTGAGTTCAAGAGTTACAGGACTCAGCTGTGCTGCCGCCCGCTGCTGCCATGACTTTGCATCCAACGGAACTGCTGCCAGCGACAAAGCTGTTGACCTCCCTCCCCCAGTCCTGCGTCAATAATTGCCACCCTCGGATTGCTCCCTGATATGGTGCTGTTACTTATGCCTGTCTCTTTCCGTTGTCAAGGACTTTACTGACGTTCATTCGTTTGCCATAACAGACAATGTAATCACTTCCGGATTTCCCTGCTGTTTCAGGGAATCAATCACCTCTTGAACAAAGGAATCTGGTGTCGAGGCTCCGGCAGTGATTCCGACGCTGCCCACATCTTGCCAGTTCAAGCTTATGAGATCGTCCAGGGTGCTGATTAGAGTCGCTTCGGCACCGGCGGCACAAGCGACCTCTACCAGCCGCTGGGAGTTGGAGCTGTTCTGTGCACCGAGTACCAGGATCTTGTGAACCTGAGCTGCCAGCTTGATAACGCCGAGTTGCCGATTCCGCACCGCAAAGCAGATATCATCATGCGACATCGTTGCTAATTTCGGAAAGCGTCGCCGCAGTATGTTGACCGTCTTTTCCGTATCAGTGACATTTAACGTCGTCTGGGTAACCAGTGCCAAGGCCGCCCCTGCCGGAACCTGAACGGCTTCCGCCTCGGCGGGATTCTCAATGACAAGGATATGCCCAGGGGCTTCCCCTACTACCCCTCGGACTTCGTCATGGCCGCGATGTCCCACCAGAAACACCAGTCGTCCGTCCGCCACGAACTGTCGAACTTTGCTGTGGATTCGAGCCACAAAGGGGCAGGTGGCGTCAATTACCTGAAGATTTCGTTGCTGGGCTTCTTCAACGAGAGCCGGCGCGATTCCGTGCGCGCTGAAGACGAGGTTTGCGCCCGCCGGTACTTCCGCCAGGCTGCCGACAAAGGTGACGCCGCGTGCGGTAAACTGTGCGATAACTTGGCGGTTGTGAACCAGTTCCCGATAACAGTATAGCGGCGAGCCTTTTTCGCGCAAGGTCTGATCCACCAGCGCAACAGCTCGCTTGACTCCGGCGCAGAAACCGCTGGGTTCCACTACCACAATGCGATTCAATGGCATGATAGGCCTCCGCTCAGTTTAAGGCTGTGATAAGGTTTGCGGCAATCAGTCCGGACTGATAGATGGTGGGCAAGCCGCTGCCCGGATGCATCAGAGGCTGTTTTTCAAAAACCTCAACTTCAGATCCTCTTTTACCAAGAATCCTCGCTGCAGTCCACCCGCCCGACCTAGCACCTACTACCAATATGCGTTGCGCTTTCTGCAGTGTCATGTTCGCTTGTCCTCTCTGTTGAAGATGGGGTCTATACGACTTGCCATAATGATAAAAATCCAATGCGCACAAATTGCTTTTGTGCGAAAATAAGTTTCTGTTTGACAAAGGCAACTTGAGGCTTGATTTTACTGTAATTAGCAATTCGATTCAACGGATGAAATCAAAAAGAAACATGAAATTAATGCCGATTTGATCGTTGTCAACTTCGATGAAAGATTTTCGTTTGCCGAACTGGGAATCAAGAATTTGTGTCGGGCTGATGACGAAATCCAAGGCGTGGTTCAAAACAAGGTTACGCTTTGTGTCCCAGCTTGTCCAGTGGCGATGAGCCATTTTCCTGCACAACTGTTACCCAGAAACAGGCCTTTTTGAACCACGTCAAATCCCGTAGCCGTCTTTCCAATTCCAAGAAGAGTCCAAAGAGCGGAATGATATAGTAGTCATCAAGCGACGGAGGGGTGTTAAAGATCGTTTCGAGTTGTTGATTTTCCAACAGGTCGACTCCTTGAGCGACGAATTCTTCATTCACCCTTTTATTATGAATCCTCGAGCCGAGCTAAATTTTCCGCATCGGCTCAGGAGCAGTTTCCAAGCGACGAGTGAGTTTTCCGATGGCGCGGGCGACTTCATGACAGCATCCGATTGTCGGGGGGTGAGGATACGGGCGCCGGAGGGCAGGCTTAGCTCCTCACCCTGTTGCCGCAGTTGCTTGACCGATTCCTCGAAAAACATCCATTGCTGAACGAATCTTTTCCGTAAAAAGCTGTTACGAAAGAGGGAGCTTGCCCATATTTTCGTTACAGTTCCGGAACTTTTTGACGACATTATCGCAATAAAGATTCAATGCGCCGACATCCGCGCCGCAGTTCAGAAATTGATATCCCAGGTCGAAATATGTTTGCATGGTGTCCATGCTGCATACTGTACCGGCATATTTGCCATATTTTCGGGCGGTGCTGGCAACCAATCGGCGAACCCGATCCACTTCAGGATGTTCCAACTCGCCGACAGAACCGATCGAATGGCTGAAATCCCCCGGGCCGAAGAAAATCATGTCAATTCCGGGGACTTGACAGATTTCATCTAATTCCGATAGGGGTTCCGGATCTTCTATCTGAACAATGACCAGGCGATTTTCATTGGCAAAAGCAGTGTATTGGCTAGCCGGTATGCGGCAGAACAAGCCGTCGGCATTGCCCCCATCTAGGGGCCGCCGACCGATGGGCTGGAAACGCGTCCAATGTGCGATCTGCCGTGCTTCTTCGGCGCTCATCAGGTGTGGCACCATGATGCCGGATGCATCGGCTTCCAGAGGCAGGATATAATCGGAATAGCAGCCTTTTTGAACCCGGACAATGGTATCTGTATCATGGGCTTTTGCGGCCAGAATCTGCATTTCCATTGTGCTATTATCTAGGGGAACATGTTCCTGGCAAATCCAGAGGCAGTCAAAGCCCGCCATGGCGGGAATTTCCGAAGCCCTGATACAGCTAAAATTATTTTTGAAACAGAGTACCCGCTGGCCGGCACGTAATTTGTCCAGAACTCTGCTGCGGCGTGGTATATTCGCCATGTTGTTTCTTCCTTGTTGCGATTCTTTGTGAGGGCAGGATAAAAAAACTTCCGTCTCTCTGCAGAAACAAAAGCTGTTCAGAATCCGGAATCCGGCAGCAGGATGTATTTCCTGGATACCGGGGAAATTGAATTCAAAGTCAGGTCAGAAGTGCCGGGAATCACGATCCGGGCGTGGTTCACGGGGTTTGGCTTCATTCACCGTCAAAACACGGCTGTTGTTATCCTGGCCGTTCAGGGCAGCAATTGCGGCTTGTGCTTCATTATTGTCGGCCATTTCGACGAAGCCAAAGCCTTTGCTGCGCCCAGTCTCGCGGTCGCTCATCACTTTGGCGCTGTCGACTTTGCCATAAGCTGCAAAGAGTGCTGCCAGTTCCGCATCATTTACGGAGTAGCTCAAATTCCCAACATACAAATTCTTGCCCATTGCTTTCTCTAGACAAAAATGATGGCTTCTTTCTTTTTACTTTCCTAAGCCAAGTTTAGGAAAGAGACCAAACGAACGATCCTAACATTCAGGACTTTGAAACCATTCAGAGAAAAAAGGCGCAACGACAAGCATCAATGTAAAAAAACATAAGATCCCCAAAATCCCGACAATAAAATCTTACCATAATCTGAAATCTTCTCAATACAAATACGTTTTTTCTTTTTTTGCGGACGAACATGGTCGAAGAGAGGTGCCGCAGGCCTCTGCGGCACCCGGCTGATTTATCCGGGGACGGGGAAGCGGTCTAAAGCCCGTGGGGGCTACGCAGCCTAAAGGTAGTATGGGGTGGACTGGTGTGTTCATAGTGCCTGCTTTCAATCCCCTTTATTTGGGGCAAAGGGATAAAGGGGAATCCGGAGCTAAAAGCTCCAGATACTTCAAGGCGGAGACAGAATTCTATTTCTCTTTTGCAGGAGATTTTTTTCGACGGGGAGCGGGAACGGGCAATATTTTTTTCAGGAATTGTCCGGTATAGGATTTTTTGCTTTTTGCGACTTCTTCCGGTGTGCCGGCGGCCACCAGGGAGCCTCCGGCATTGCCGCCTTCCGGTCCCAGGTCGATCAAATAGTCGGCTGTTTTGATGACATCCAGGTTGTGTTCGATGACTAGGATGGTATTCCCTTGATCCCGCAGTGAAAACAACACTTGCAGCAGTTGTTCGATGTCAGAGGAGTGCAGCCCGGTCGTGGGTTCATCCAGAATATACAGGGTATGTCCTTGGGGGCGGCGGCTGAGCTCAGAGGCTAATTTTACTCGTTGGGCTTCGCCGCCGGAAAGGGTGGTGGCGGCTTGACCAAGCTGGATATACCCCAAGCCGACTGCCCGCAGAGTTTCCAACTTATGACTGAGCCGAGGGACGGCGGCAAACACTTCACAGGCTTCATTGACGGTCATTTTCAGAACATCAGAGATGCTACGTCCCTTGAAGCGGACGGCCAGAGTTTCGCTGTTGTAGCGTTCTCCCTGGCAGAGTTCACAGTTGACATAGACATCCGGAAGAAACTGCATTTCGATCTTTTTAATGCCGTCGCCTTTGCAGTTTTCGCAACGTCCGCCCTTGACATTGAAGCTGAAACGCCCGGGGGCATAACCGCGGATTTTGGCATCGTTGGTGCTGGCAAAGATCTGTCGTATCAGGTCAAAGAGTCCGGTATAGGTGGCTGGATTCGAGCGGGGAGTGCGCCCGATCGGACTCTGGTCAATGATAATCATTTTGTCTACATGTTCGAGACCTTTGATGTCGCGATGTTGACCGGGTTCCTCGGTTTTCATTGCAAAATGTTTTTTGATCGCACGGCTGAGGATGCTGTTGATCAATGTGCTTTTCCCGGAGCCTGAAACTCCAGTAACGCAGGTGAAGGTGCCAAGAGGAATGGATACATTGATGCTTTTTAGATTATGCTCGGCAGCACCCTGTATGCGAATTTGCTGACCGTTGCCCTTCAGACGCTGCTCCGGTATGGCAATCGTACGTGCTCCGGAAAGAAATTGCCCGGTGACCGATTTTTCGCAGGTGAGAATCTCGTGCGGTGTTCCGGCGAAGACGAGTTCGCCGCCATTGCGTCCGGCTCCCGGGCCCAGATCGATCAGATAATCTGCTTTTCGCATGGTGTCGAGGTCATGTTCGACGACGATGACGGTATTGCCGAGGTCGCGCAGGTTGGTCAGGGTTCCGAGCAGTTTTGCGTTGTCGCGCTGATGCAGGCCGATGCTGGGTTCGTCCAGGATGTACAGTACTCCGACCAGGCCGCTGCCGACCTGGCTGGCCAAGCGTATGCGTTGCGATTCGCCGCCGGAAAGGGTGCCGCTTTCACGATTCAGGGAAAGATAATTCAGGCCGACTGAGCGCAGGAAGCCGAGCCGTGCTTTGATTTCGCGGCAGAGTTCTCCGGCAATGGCTTGTTCTTGTTCCGGCAACTTCAGTTGCTCAATGAAATTATAGGCTGCATCAATGTTCAAACTGCAGAATTCATGAATATTGAGGTCATTGACGGTAACTGCCAGAAATTCTGGTTTAAGCCGTTTTCCATGGCAGTTGGTGCAGACTTCGAAGCTCATGTGTTCTTGCAGACGCTGGCGCAGGTCGTCACTTTCGGTTTCGCGGTGTCTTCGGAGCAAATTTGGGATGATGCCCTCGAAGGGTTTTCGCCAAGAGGTGAGTTTTCCCCTCATCCTGAGGTCAAAATCGATGATTTCTTCCCCGCTGCCGTAGAGCAAGATCTGGCGAATT